>CAIQNR010000001.1 GCA_903873255.1 uncultured bacterium
AAAATTTTCATCTTTTTTTTAACCTAACAAGCAGTATCAATTGTATAGCAGTATAAATAAAAGGTTTTTGAATGAAGAAAGATAGTCTCTCTACCGCACTTATTATCGTTATGTTGTTGCCAGGATGTGGCGGAAATCTTGTTGATTGGGGTAAAAAAACGTTTGTTCAAAGTAAAAAGCAAAAAGATAGTTCTGACAAAATTAAAAGCTATGTAAAACAAATTAATCTGTACGATCAGCTTAATACGGTTGGGCTTTTTGATGCGCTGTGGCTTTCTGATGAAGTGCGCCGTTTTTATGCAGAAAAATATGCTGCTATGACAGGTAAAACCGAAGATGAAACAATGACAATGCTTCGTCGTTTATATAAAGCAAATGCGCATGCTATTTCGTTGTATGTTCTGACCCCTTACGATGTTGTGTTTGCAGTAAAGCCCGTTGAATGGGGAGTCTATTTGGAAGTTGATGATAAAAAATATCAGCCCGTATTTATAAAAAAATGTGAGTTACCATCACAATATAAGGCTCTTTTTGGTACACGTTTTAATGCGCATAAACAACCTTATGAAGTTAAGTTTGATCGGCATGATGCTAATGGCGTAGATCTTCTTTCTCATGATGTTTCTCATATGGTCAGGTTTGTAATAGCATCACCAAAATATCTTGGTTCTGCACAGTGGGATGTGCCGGTATCTTCTGCGGAAGATTTTCTTATTACTGGATCTGATGATACTGATGTAGTGGGGCAAGAAGTCAGTGGAACTGTTTTACCAGTAGTGATAGAAAAAGAAGGTGATCTATGAAAATTGTTATAGCATCAGATCATCGTGGTTTTGATTTAAAGCAGCAGATTCTGCAAGAAAATTTTAATGAGGGTATCGATTGGATAGATGCTGGGTGCGACAGTGCCCAGCGTTGTGATTATCCTGATTATGCAAGTAAGGTGGTACAAACTATTAAAAATAATAATGCCCAAGCGGGCATTTTGCTCTGTGGAACAGGTATTGGTATGAGCATAGCTGCCAATCGCTATCCCGGAATATATGCAGCTTTGTGTTGGAACGAAGAAATTGCACGGATCAGTAAACAACACAATAATGCAAATGTCTTAGTTCTACCGGCAAATTTTGTTGAAGTTAAGCAAGCTCTTGCTATGATTCAGGCCTGGCATCAAGCAACATTTCTTGGCGATCGCCATCAACACAGAATTGATCAGATAGATACTATACGTTTGTAACGATAAACTAAATGGAGTGTTTATGAAAAAATGGTTGATAAACATAGTTTTTATAGTTCCTGCTTTACGTTGTTATTCTTCAAGATTACAAACATAGGTAATGGCTTGAAGGGTAGGATTTTTAAACAAAAAATAAAGAATTATTGCATTGTCTGATGGTTGCGTTTGTGCTGGAAGTATTTCGATTTTTTCCCCATCTATTTTTATAGATGCAATGCCGTTATTGTCACTAATTTTTGTAGTAGCGCCGTCATTCATAAGTATTAATGGCATAGAGTTGCCGGATGACAATTGTATAATTAGAGAGCAGCCCGATCCTGTTTTGTTTATGATGTGGGATTGTTTTGGAGTAAGTAAGGTACTATATCTTGAAAACGGTTGTGAGCTTCCATATGGTTGTGTATCCCGAATTCCAAAAAACATAAGTTGATCAGGGATATATGCAAGAGGTTTTTTTTGTGTTGGCCCTAGAGATTCAGGTTTGAAAGCTTTAGAAGCTCTCCATGTAGAATGAGTGATGTTTCCTAAACAAAATTGCATCAGTTTTTCTGCAGGCACTATTTTTGTTGAAAATGGATTCAGTCTTTCCGTATGACTTGTTCTTTCATCATCTTTAAAATGGCCTTCATAGGTTACATCCCAGCTTTCAGAAGAATCATTATTTATCAGAAGTGTTTTTTTATACCTACATGCAGCAAGCAAGCGGGCCATATTGTCAGCAGGGGTTAGAGTGGCATTTGATAAGGCAATAACTTCATCATACGATGGTGGTTGGTCATTGGCGGAGCTTAGTAGGGAGGTAAGTGTGATAAGTGGTAGCAAGGAAAAAAATCTGATTTTCATGTGATCACCTTTGGTAACGTAATGATTATTGAATAATTACATTTTATCCCTTGAATCTTACTCTAAAAAATTATCATGAGTCCAAAAAAAAGAAGCGCCTTTTTACGGGCGCTTCTTGATTTAGAGTAAGTTACTTACTACATCACAATTATTGATGTGCTGCAATAACAGCTTCTACTTCTGCACGAGTCATAATCTTCTTTTCCAGAAGAGTTTTGGTTAATGCAGTGAGTGCTCCTTTATTTTGATTAAGAAGCATAGTTACTTCTTGTTCATAGGTTTTCATAGTAATAAATGCTTGTTCAAGAAGATTTTCTCTGTCTTTTTTAGACAACCCTTGGACATTGTCACGACCTTCAAAAGTGATCTTACGAGCGAGCGCAAGTGCTTCTTCTTGGTCAAGTTTGTCAAAAGAATGTTCTTTAAGAGGAGATACTTTTTGAGCAATGTTACCAGCTACAAATATTTTGCATTGCTTAATAAGTTCTTCATGTACTTCCATATCAAGTGTGTCTTGTGTTGCATAAGCAAAGATATTACCGTAACGAATTAAGTTTTGTTCCTTAGTTTTGTGTATTGGTGTCTTATCCCAGTTGAATGCTTGGTGAACATGTTCTTCTTGAATCTCTTGTGTGCATGGCAATGTTGTTACCTTACACAATCTCTTAGTTGGCTGAAGAATTACAGAAACCAGCGCTTTACCAGCACAGTGAGTTGCAATGATTTCTTGTTTGCTCATTGGCAATTCTTGGCTTGTAAAAACAATGTTCTTAACTTCAGTATCAAGTGCACGTTCAAAATGTTGTTGAGTTATACCAACGTTACCCATCTTAGCAAGTAAGAATGCGCGTTTTGCTACAGAAAGTAAGGTACCAAATGATACGCCTTCTGTTTCTTGAGCAAGCTTTACAAGGTCAAAACGTTGAGGATCCATGGAGCGATCTTCACATGCTTTAGTAAAGAAATCAACTCTATCTTTGTAGGTTGGCTTGTCGAACTTAAATTGTTTACCAAAACGACCATGTTGTAACAATGCAAAGTCGAGGTTTTGTGGTCTGTTGGTAAGTCCGATAATGATAACCATGTTCTTTTCTGATGCGCTCAAACCACTGCTCATTGCAGTCAGTACGTCAGCAAGCATCTTAGGGTCTCTGTCGCGTTGAAGAGATAACATGTCAAATTCATCAATAGCAAGCACAACTGGCATTCCAATACTCTCTGCCATACGAATAAAGTATGAAAGACCTGGTTCTTTACCGTGTTCTTTGTCAGCTATCATTATTTCTTGGATAGAAATGTTCCATAAGCGCACTTGAGCAGGTTTACCTTGTCTTACAAGTGCGTCGGTAAGTTCATTAGCAAATGCACGTACCATAGCACTTTTACCGTTTTGAGAAGGGCCTGTGAACAGGAATCCTTTTTCTACTGTAATAGAGGTTCTGTCGAATTTTTCTGGGTTACATACGTAGTCGATTACTCGGTTAAGTTCAGCTTTGATGTCATCACGACCAACAACGTCTTTAAAGCGGTCAGTTCCCACAATTACTTCGGTCCAGGTTTTTTGCTTTACAGCACCCATAAGTTTGTCATCAAGAATAGCTTTTGCTTTTTGGATCTGTTTTTTAGCAAGGGCATATTCGCTTTGGATGTATTTAGCTGCAATGATACTGATAGGAAGTTTAAAGTAAGCTCCACCTTCCATAGTAAGAACTGGTTCAAGATAAGCAATTGCTTTATTCAACCAAGTGTCTCCTGCAATAGTTGGGTCTTGAGATGCTTTGCTTCCTACTTCTATCAAGTCGCCGTTGTAGTTAGAAAGATCAATGTTAAGTTTAGAGATTGGTTCTGGTTTTGAATAAATAATCTTACCGTTTTTATTGCGGTATTGAACAAAGGCTTCTTTTTCAGCTGCTTTTTCTTCAAGAATAACTGGTTTGCCGTTTTTATCACGTATAATTCTGTTTTCTTTATCTGTTTCAACTATCTTATCAACAACAGGCAGTGTCTTGTTTGTATCAAATTTCTCTTTAGGTTTTTCTCCAGAACCAGTTAGTTTTTGTTTTAATTTTAAATTGAATGTTGAACCAGGTAAAGCAGAAAGAGTGCTTTCCGGCATCATAAATATTGTCCAACCATAGATTAATGGGTAGGCAATAGCACGTTCTAAAATTGGTCCAAGGTAGTAACGGTTCCAGACAGAACGAACGCTTCTATACACTTTATTGGTAGTAGAAAGGCCTAAGCTGTCAGCTTTTTGTACAATACCTTTAAGATCTTTTGTTAGTTCAGTAACTAACTTTTTAAGATCTTCAGGTGTAAGTGTTTTTACATTTTCTAGAGTAATAGAAAGGCATCGTTTTTTTTGCTTAAATTGTGTTGTATTTGATACAAGAGCATCAATGCCTTTTGTGGCAATGATATCAAGAGCATCAGTAATGAGAGCAATAAAATTAGCCATGTGGATAACTTGGTCTCTATCACGATATAAAGAATTTTCATCTTTATATGCAGCAATGCCTCTGCGGATTTCTAAGAAAGCAAAATCTGCTTTTTCATTATTTTGATCTTTAACTTTAAAGTTGTTGCGATTTGCTCGAATTTGACCAATTGTGTCACAGGTACTTTCGAGCATATTTATTTGTACAAGTAATTCGCTGTGAAGTTCGGAGTAAAGGGCATCTTCTTGTTGTATACGGTCAAAAGTTTGTTGACTAAAGGGAATTGTTGTAGAGGTAGCGTCTGTTACAGCTTCTGTATGAGCATATGCTTGTCCAAGCATTGAGAGGAGTAAGCACAGATGCAATTTCTTTTGAGAGAGCTTCATGAATAAATTCATAGAGGTATCCTTTTCGTTTTTATAGTACTCAAAAATTATATTCTAATGCTGATAAACAAGAATAATTCTATCTGAAAGGATTGGTTTGTCAAAAGGTGGCTAAAATTTTTTTGAGCTTATCTGAGATCTATGCTTGACTCTTTTGGCATATTTAGGCAAAAACAGATACCATTGATTCTTTATAAATTAGAGCCAATACATAAGGATGATTATGAAAAAATATACTATGGTTAAAATAACAGTTTGTATCGGTGCGCTTTTGCTGGCATTGCTTTTAGGGGTAAAAGAGCTTATCTACCCACGAAACAAGCAGGTGCAAGAGACGCAAACTATCCAGGAACAAGACTTTTTTGATCTTAAAAAATTACAGGGCAAAGAAAATTTAGTCCCATTTTTAGTTTTAGGCTCAGGGCCAGCTTCTTTAAGTGCCGCTTTATATGGTGCACGAGCTAAAATTATGACCGTTGTTTTGCGGGGAAATAAGCCTGGCGGACAGCTTACCGGAACTTCGTTTATAGAAAATTGGCCGGGAGTGGGAAGAATTCGTGGGACAGAAGTAATGCAAGACCTTAAAGAGCAGGCGGCAAGTTTTGGCGCCATGATGGTAGATGATGTTGCCGATAGCATCGATTTTTCTCAGTGGCCTTATAAAGTTACTACAGAAGAAGGAAAGATGATGTATGCCTTAGCCATTATGATTGGAACAGGGTCAACGCCACGCCGTCTCTATGTCCCTGGAGAAGAGGAATATTGGGGGCGAGGGGTAACAACCTGCGCTATTTGTGATGCTCCCTACCATAAAGGTGACCATGTAGTGGTGATTGGTGGTGGAGATTCTGCCATGGAAGAGGCAATAGAGCTTTCGGCATATGCAGATAAAGTGAGTGTTTTGGTGCGTAGCGATACGGCAAAAGCATCACCAAACATGATTGAACGGGCTTTAAATTCTAGTAATGTTGAAATTTTCTATAATAAAGCGATTGCAGAAATTAAGGGTAATCAAGAGCATGTTACTTCAATAGAAGTGATTGATACAAAAACGCAAGAAATAAGCGATTGGGATGTACAAGGGGTCTTTTTGGGAATTGGTCAGGATCCTAATACCAATTTGATCAAAGGAAAACTTGATTGTACCGAGTTTGGTCATATAGCAATTGGTCCAAAAAATCAGCATACCTCCCAGCCAGGTGTTGTTGCAGCAGGTGATGTCAGTGATGATCGCTATAAACAGGCAGGTGTTGCAGCAGGCGATGGCATAAAAGCAGGACTTGATGTTGTCTGGTGGCTGAGTGAGCTTGGTTACAATAATCAGATGCAAGAACAACTTGAACCATTCTTTTTTAGCCAACGAGGCGGCAAAAAAGTTGAACTTGAAGAGATCGAAAGTCTGCAAGAATACGAAGATGTTTTATACGATGCACAGGGTGCCGTTGTTATGCTCGACTTCTTTACCCCTTATTGTCCTTCATGCATGCATATGATTCCTGTAATTGAATGGGTCATTAGCAAATTTGAAGATAAAGCAGTTTGCTACAAAGTAGATGCTTCTATGGCATTTGATCTTGTTAAATCATTTAATGTTCCTGATGTTCCGTATCTTGTGTTTATTAAGGATGGAAAGGTTGTTGGGAAGGTTAAAAAGGAGATGACGAGAGCAGAGTTGTATGGGTATTTGAAGAAGATTATTGAGATGAAATAGGTGGTTTTTTATAAAACTTATTTCTTAATTAACAATCCCTACTTCGCTCTACGAGCTTCGAAGAGCAGACCGATTATTATTTACTTTTTAATTTAAAGTCATTTTAGGGCTTCCCGCCCAGGGGGAAAGGTGAGCTGGTACCCACCTTTCCAATCCAGACCTATTTCGAGATTTAGCTCCAATTCAGACGTCTCGCCGCCGCTCCTTTGGAGCTAAAGCGTAGTCCCGTGGTAGCCTTGGCGAAGGAGGATGGCCGCGTAGGCCTGAAAAATAATTGAAAAAGAAAATAGTTGATTGTTGCAAAGATATGAACTAAAAGATGACTTTTTTAATCAATGTCCCTGCCGACTGCCAAGTCACCGCCTGTGTCCCATTCCATTGCTTATCATTGGTTCCATTATAAACAAGGTACGACGCACCACCAGTATTATTTTTGGTATTCCATTCTTGAAGTGTTTTAAAAAAATCAGAGGTGAGCGTTGTTCCCGCTTTGATTTCTACAGGAATGGGTGCACGTGCTGTGTCAATAATACAATCAATTTCATTGCCAGTAAGATCGCGCCAAAAATAGAGGCTAGGGCGTTGTTCGTTGTTATATTGCTGTTTTAAAAAATCACCAATGATAAAAGATTCCATAAGCCCACTCCGTAAATAATGATCAGCAAGTTCATCGGGCGTTCTAATTTTGAGTAGAGAACACGCAATACCGGTATCTACAAAATAAAGTTTCGGGGATTTAATAAGGCGTTTCCCATAATTATTAAAATAGGGTTGAATTTGAAATACGATATAACTGGCTTCGAGCAATGCAATCCATGTTTTTGCAGTTACTTGGTTTATGCCACAATCATTTGCAAGTGATGCATAGTTGACAATTTGGCCAATTCTGCCGGCACATAAGCGTATGAATTTTTGGAATAATTCTATGTTTTCTATGTTTTTAATTTGGCGAACATCACGTTCAACATACAGTTGGATATAATTGGCATATAAACGTTCAAAAGATACTTTTTCTGAATAAATTTGTGGATATGAACCTTGAATAATGAGCTCATTGATATCTGACGGCAGTAACTTTTCTTGTTCAAGTTCGGCAATGGAAAGCGGTAACAAAGTAAGCACTGCCATGCGGCCTGCAAGAGTTTGAGTTATTGCTTCAGTTACTAAAAAATTTTGAGAACCTGTGATTATAAAAAAACCCTTCTTTTTTTCAGTATCAACAATGGTTTGGATGTAAGAAAGAAGGTGAGGAGCGTGCTGAGTTTTTTACAAATCTATAATCCAATTATACATTTGTAATATTATCTTAAATTCCATGGAACGGCAATAACATGCTCGCTGATTTGCTGACAATGATCACCGCCATAGATGATGACCCCCATTTGTATATTTAGATGTGGATAGGTGTCTCTGAATGTTTCGATACCGCGAACATCATGTTTTGAGATAGTTGAGGCAGATTTGATTTCAATGGGATAAAATTTACCATCGATTTCTAAAATAAAATCAACTTCTGCCCCTGCTATTGTTCGCCAATGATAAAAATTGGGCATAATGGGCAGTGATGCACAAAGTCCCTTGATCATATTAAAGCAATAGGTTTCAAACATTGCGCTGCCTAACATGCTTTTTGCAAGTGCTTCAGGTGATGAAATAAGTTGCAAATAACAGGCTATGCCGGAATCTGCGAGAATACCTTTTGGTTTTTGTGATAAGCGTTTAATAGCATTCATATGAAATGCAGGAAGTTCATGCCATTGATAGGTGCTTTTTAAAAGTTGTAGCCAGCGTTGGGCAGTTTTTGGTGTAATTCCAACTTCTCTTCCAAGTTGTGAATAGTTAATTTCTTGAGAAGTAAGAGCAGCAACAAGGCCTAAAAATTGACTAAATGTACCGAGGTCTCCGATATTTTCTATCAGTCTAACATCTCGTTCTACATAGGTTTGAACATATGATGAGAAATAAGAAGAAAGCACTTCTTCGGGAAGTGTGATGGTGCCAGGCATCCCACCACGCAAAATTGTTTCTAAACGTGTTGGTAGATTTTGCATAAAAGTGGATCGATCTACATAAAAAGTATCGGGATTTTTGATGTAATCAAGAAACCAGTTTTGATCAAGTTGACAATCATCATACATTTCTTGTGGCGTCATTGGTGCTATAGGAATAATAACAACACGCCCTGCAAGGCTTTCGGCAACTGTTTTAAGTATAGAAAGTTGAGATGAGCCTGTTAAAAAATATTGTCCATTATCATCAGACACATCAACTTTACGTTTAAGAGAGGGGAGTAGTTCTGGTGCATATTGAATTTCATCAAGAATAAGAGGAGCTTTGAAATCTTTTAAAAAGTAATCTGGTTTATTACGCGCATTAAAAAGATCTTGAATAGGGTCAAAAACAAATATTTTTATATGAGGAAAAAGTTTTGTTAGTAATGTGCTTTTACCAACTTGTCGAGCGCCTACCAATAAAATGATTTTAAATAGCCCAGCATATTTTTTTAGCTTATCTTCGTACATTCTTTTTTTATAATTCACAATTTTTCCTTGTAGTTTAGTACATTCATGTATCAGAGTACAAGGTGAAATTTATTTTTTCAACCTATTTAAATTATTAGGCTGAAGTCATCTTCGCTACACTGATGATTACGCTCGATATGACTATGCAAATACATGAAAGCAACCGTAAGTCATGTCACTTTTTCTAAGTGATTGGCGCAACGTAACTTGTTGCGTTATAAAGGTTGCGGCACCAAATATAAAACGATTTTATAGCGTAACTGGCGTGAGCGCGTGCGCGATCCTCCTTCGATACACAATGCATAGAAATTTTAGTATGCGCATAAAACTTCGGCGGGAGTACGCTTTAGCTCCAAAGGAGTGGCGGCGAGATGTCTGAATTGGAGCGAAATAAAAAAAGGCACGAATTTATAAGGGGTTTGTCCTAACCCCTTATAGCCAGCACGGCAGTGCCGAAAGATATTAAAAAAGAAAAATATATGGATTGTTCTTTGATTTATTAGTACAAAAAATTAAAACCATATTTAGATGCTTAATTAAACAACTATTTAAATTTCATTGCAATCTGAAATAATACTATGCTACTCTTAAATTATAAAGTTAAATAAGCGTAATTAAAGGATCTGTGATGAAGAAATTGTATGTACTCACACTGTTTTTAGCGTTTCAAGCTCATGCCAATGAGATGACGGAACATAAAATTGTACTGCAAGTTTTAGAACCAGATGGCTCTATGATTACCAGAAGTGGTGAGCTTGTTATTCGTCCCGATGCCCGCGCAACCGTCATTTTAACGCACGGTTTTAAGCATGATAAAAGTTCAACCAAAGCGCTGCGTGTTCTTTTTCCCCACTATAATACGTTAGTTTTCGATTTTCGTGCCCATGGCGATAACGTTGTGGGGCAATGTTGCTCTTTTGGGTCACAAGAAGTGGCAGATCTAAAAGCGGCAGCTGACTTTGTTTTGAATCATCCGGATATTGGCCATTTACCACTTATTGGGTATGGAGCTTCTATGGGTGCTGCAACCATTATTGAGGCGCAAGCGCGCCATGAACTTTTTGATGGCATTGTGCTGGACTCTCCTTTTGAAAGTATGGAAGACATTATTACACGGGGGCTTTCGCACGTTCGATGCATTATTTTTGGTTATGATATTTTGGCGCCGCTTCGTCGATTGCTTGAACGTAATATGTTCCATTCGTGCGTTGATAAAGTGTTGAGATTTTTACTTAGACGAAGTGCTAATATGGATTCTGCTGATGTGGTGACTTGTCTAAAGCCTGTGTGCCCAGCTGAATCGATCAAGCAGATTAGTATCCCTACCTTTTTAATTGGATGTAATCAAGATACCTTAACGCCTCCAGAAGGGATAAAGAAAATTTATGCGGGCATTCAGCATCCCAACACACAGTTATGGCTTGTGGATGGACGTGGCCATGTGGGTGCATTTTTTTCTCACCCTGAAGTGTACACTCAAAAAGTGAACGATTTTATTTTCAATGTCATCAAACGCCGTGTGCGCAAACATCGTCTGTAAAATGCCCTTCTAATCATTACCTTTTATTTTTTTATTGTATTTTACTTGCGTACAATAGCTCTATTTTTTTAATCTGACTTTCATATGTTTTTGAAATAAAGATTAAAAGGAGTTTTTGTATGAATAAAAATTATCTGTCATCTCGACTTGCCATTTTCACCTTAATGATACTTTTCGGCTCCGTGTATGACATGAGTGGTGGGGCGGCGTTAAGCAAATTTTTTTCTACTACTGAAGAAGAGGGACTTGGTAAAGTTCTAAGTAAGATTGAAGGAAAATTGGATTCAAAGTTACTTGATAAGCTTAAAAATGCATCTGAAGGAGAAATTAGTTTAACTGAAACAGAAATTGTTAGTATTGAAACAGCAGCTAAAGAAGTGGGCGTAACAATAAAAAAAATTGATGCTGGTATAATGCAAGATGCAACGAAAGTAATTAGCACGACCATCTCTACCGGAATAAATAAATTGGAAGCATTGAGTGTAAAGCCAATTGCAAGGAATTTAAATGGAACAACAGCTACGATTGCTGGCCATGAGGGGATAAGCATGCTATCTCGCCCTCTAGATACAGTAGCACGAACATCAGAAACTTATGCAGAAAATGTAGTAGAAAGAGTAGCATCAGAAGGAGCCTCACGTAACTTGGTAGAAACCGCCGTGCAAGTTACACCAGTTGGGTTGATAAGTAGGGTTAAATCTGTATTGAGCAATTTGGGTGCCAAGCCGTTTGCTTCCATAAGTAAAGATTATGGAGTGGCTGTAAAAAATCTAAAGGATGTAAAAAAAACTGTTAAGGCGCAAGAAAGTACATATGCTGATCTTCAGGCGGGTACAGCTTTAGAAAAGGCAGATGGTTCAGTTATTTCATCAAGCGGTCAGATGGATTTTGAAGTAACTGGAAAAATTCCAAAAGGGGGTACTGTTAAGAATGCAGTTGCTAATGGTGATAAAGTTGAAGTTACCTTTAAAAATGGGGATACAATAACTTTAACCCCAAAGACTGGTGGGGCTAAAGCAATTAGTGATAAATCAATAAGTGCACAAGAGATTGCAGAATCGGCGGCTCAGAGAATAAACAAAAGTAAGGGCGAAGTGCTCACTGCAACAAAAGGTGGCGCAAGTATTGGTAAAGGCGATTTAACACTTGCAAAATTTGATAAAACAGAATTAACTTCTGACGCTCTTAAAAGCAATGAAATTTTGGTTAATAAAGCGCAAGTACAGGCTGATAAAGCAGCAACCTTAGGAGTTAAAGTTACACGCGGAGTTATAAAGGCCCCGGTCTATGTGTTGAAGAAAGTAAAAAGTATTGTATCGGGTGGCGGTATGATGCTTTTGAACGCAATCGGTTTTTCCCTTCCCAATACACTTTTCCAAATGCAACAAGAAAAAAATCAGAAAAAGGCGCTCCTTGCAACAGTTTCAAACGTGCAACCATTCGGCGATCTCTTTTTGCAGATACCGCCAACCATGTTGTTTTTAGAAGATCCAAGTCAATCAAAATTTGTGTACTTAGAAGTACCATCTGGTATTAAACAACCACTGATTTACTTTACGCCTGATGTTCTTAATAACGGAAATTACTATGTTGTGTTCGCAGGCGATTATACGCCATGGGCAAGCACCTATTTAGGAAGTGCATCGTTTACTGGTGAAATGATCAACTTGAACACCGGATGGTGTTTTGCAGGGAAAGTGTCTGTTGACGATACTAAGCCAACCTTCCCTCTTCGTCCTAAACAAACAACCTCATCACAAAATCAAACGGTGGAGTCATACCTTAATACCTTGATTGGTGGGTATGGCCAAACACAAGTTGTCCATGCTACAACTATCAATGACTGGTTTGCTGGTGCTGGCGGATCAAGTAACAATGCAAGTACCAATACCGTAGATCCTATTATCAAAGCGCTCTTTAGTACGGGTGATCAAGAAAAAGTATCGCTTGCTGGTTTATCTGGGTTTGTAACACCTCCTCCTGTTTTTTCTAAAGCAATCAGTGCCTTCCGACAAAAACGAGTGCTTCCAAATTTTGGTAATATAGCGCTTACAGAATTTCAGGGAACTGGCTATTTAAACCATCTCTTATCTCCTGGAATTAAATGGGACGATCCTGCAAATGAACCTATTTTTACAGCAGTTCAAAAGCTTGTTACAAAACAAACTACCTATACTCAGCTTCTTTCCTCAAAGTCACCTGCTGCTGCAGATTTACAAAAAGCGATACAGGATATTTTAAGTGCAGAAGAAGCTCTTTCTCAATTGGTAGTACATTTCCCTGGTGATGCTGGTCTGAACGTAGAAGAAGATCTAAATATGTATGGTATCTACATCTATGAGCTTGGTACCGATGATGCAGATGTTAAAACGCCATCCCTTGATTTCTTACTTAAAAGTTCAAAACATTCCTCTATTCCTATAAAAGAATATGTTGTTTGTCTTGATGCAAGTGGCGTTAATATTATTCCTTTGATTGTCCCTGCTATAGTTAAAAAAGGAAATGGATCAAGTACCGTTGATTATAAACTGAATCCTTTAATTACATACATTGCAAGTTTAACAACCGGTATGACCTATCTTTCTAATGGGACAGGTGCGTTGGGGGCTCCTTTAATGATGGTCGATAATGTAACGCCTGATACGCAAAAAGCAACAGGTGCTTTGAATACAATAATGCAACAGATAAGCACTGCTGCAAAAGGAACTCCTACAATTACAGCAGTACTTGCTCAAATAGTTGATATGTCTAATTATGCAGTGAATGCAGCAGTTAAAGGGCCATTTATACTAACCAATGGATATCAATTTGAAGAGGTTCCTTTAAATGACGTGTTAACAGCTGAGACAACAGCGTTGGACATTAATGTTGACAATACAAATAAAAATGAGAGTGACCTATTTTCTGGTGTTACTGCGAATTCGGGATCTGCATTTGCAAATGTTGGTACGCCAGAACAAATAAGCTTCTTACAAAAAACGCATGTTTATAAAGTGTCGATTCCTGGTTGTAACAGTTCACCAACTATTGGTGCACTCAGTTATACCAACGCACAGGGAGTAGTGGTTGATATTCCTGACTATGTTATTGCAACAACACCAACCTCCGATAATAAATCCCAAACAATTTTACCGCTTGGTCTTAATAGTGTTACCGGCGCCCCAATGCCTACCAATACTCTGTACTTGATCAGTTTAATTACCGGTCGCATGTATGACACTAATTACAATCCGCTTCCTCCATCGCTTACTACACAGATTATTGATAGGTCGTATATCAGTAATATTTCGGTTAATGGTGATGTGCAATCAATAATTAATACTTTTAATTCAACCAAAAATTGGCCAACAACGCAGAAGTGGGTCACTGATCCAGCAACAGGTAAACAAGTGCTAGCAAATGTTCCTTATTTTGTTGATCAAGATGGTACTCCTGCAGCTATGGCAACGGGGTATATGCCAACAGCATTTAACCCAAATAACATGATTTTTGTTAATCCAGCTGATCGAGCAACCTATAAAAGTAATCTTGCAGCATTAGTATCGGCAAAAGATGCTCAAGCACTTGCAGCACAAAAAGTAAATCAAGCGTTTGGTGCAAATGCAACGGCGCCAATTCCATCAGCATTGCTTGATATTTATAATACTTCAATTGCGAGCGCTAGTGATTTTGTGGCTGCACTTCAAAAACAATATTCAGTTTCTTCTAGCATTGCACAAAGTCTTAAAACAGCATTAGATGGTTATCAACAAGCAACTAATGTGTATACTATGGCGCTTACAAAGTACAATACATTCCAAGCAAAAGTTGATTCTGGTGGAGATCCAAAACCTCCTTACACTGGTAAAACAGTTGCTGCTGGTCTAAATAATCAGTTGCAAATTCCGCCTTTGTATTTTGTATTTTTCTCTCGTTATAGCGTTACAAGTGATGGTGGTGTTACAGAGCAATCTATTCCGGCAGGGGCAGGGCTTACCAACGCTGCAATTACGTGGATAGATACACAAGCAAGTACTCAATCGATACAAATTGCTATCACAAATCCTGACAATTCACAAACACTTATTCCGCTTGCAAATATTTTACCAAAGACATTTGTTGGGTTTGATATTAAAAATAGTGATACTTCAACAATTGGGACTTGCTATGCATCATGTGCAGGTAATAAAAACTTCTCAAGTTTATTGAGTACGTATAACGCATGGTCGCTTTCACAAAGCAGTAAATATTGGTCAGAAAATATTCAGATGGGGCCGCTGAACTTTACTACTGCTGCAATTGCTGCAAGTGATAAAGCTGCAAATAATCAAAACAATGTTTACTTATCTGCAACAAGCAGAGCCGATGTAGCAAACCAAAATTACTTCTACAGAGCAACCGGGTTTGATCAATCAGATATTTTTGTACTTGGGCATACAGCTGATGCTACAACTGCAGTGCAAAGTTTGAATGACTTGCAAGAAGTAGGTGGAGCATTCTTCTATCCAGGTGGTGCACAGTGGTACATGATCAATATTAGTACTGGGTATGTGTATACGCCATATGGAACACCACCAGCAGCAGGGTCATCAGGTGGCCGTTGTGTGTATACTCAGGATGCTATGGGTAATCCAGTTAATGTTTGCGTCCCTGGAGCTCCTTCAACTTCAAAATGGTGGACACTTCAACAAGCTGGTAAGACAATAACATTGGGTGGTAAAACAACAATTATTCCTCTTAAATTTAATCCAGCAGATGTGATTGCTAAAGTTCTCCAAAACACAGTAGTTAAAGGGCATGCTGCAACAATGGCAGACTTAACGCCAAGTTTGCAGAAGTTGTTGGTGAACGTTCAAGCTGTTGGTCAACAAGTGGCGGCACAAAACTTGTATCCATTCTACTTTAACAACCAATTCACCTTAAGGCTTCGTCAAGATCAGTTAGATAATGGCAGTTATGTGTATGGCGTGGTTAATAAGGCTGAATCATACCTTGGTGCATCCGATTACTTAGTAACATGCAGCGTAGTAATTGATAAATCTGGTTATGCTAATGTGTATCCTCTTCCAGCACCGCTTACTGCAACAACACCTTCAATGTTAAGTTTGGTTTCTGGTACTGTGTATACATCATCAACAGCCGTAGCAGCAGGTGGTACTTCTATTACAGAAGCGTATGTGGCTAATGGATTTGATATTTCAGAAACACCAGGTCAAATTATAAAATCTATTCCACAACTTGCCTCTGATCTGATGACAAGTATCAGTAGTTTGAACTCTCTGTATGCAGCAAATAAGGAACAAACGAAGGTTGCAACAACAAGTCTTATTCCACCACTTGATATTACCACGCTTGCTCCGGTAACAACGGATGCAGCATCACCGTATGCAAACTTATATATGTCCTCTGCATCTGGAAAAACAAAGTATTTTGTAAAATCTCAAACACCAGGATTTATAGGTATAAAAGCATCCGACGGAACAATAACTCCAACAGCAACAATGGTTGATACCTACTTTGATTTTAAAGTGACTGCTACAGGTCTTGAGCAAGATCAAATTGCCGATTACGGAGCTTCTTATCAGATAAATCCAACGACAAAAAAGGTAGTTCCAGGTGCAACCTTAATAGGTTATCCACTACAAATAATGCGCTCTCATAACGGTGTGTATGTTAACCCAGATGGTACGCAAGCATTGGGAATTCCTGTTGTAGATATGTATATACCAAAAGCTGATTCAGAAGTAGCATTAGTGCCGGCACTTGGGCAAAGTGGTATATACATGCAATATCTTGATCAGTTTGGGGTTATGAATGATGTTGGAAACAATGCTCAATATACCTACTATCAAAACAATGCACTCAATGGCTTGTTTGCAGGTGTTCAAGATAACGGTATTCCAGTTACCGATCCGCATTTTACAAAGAGTGCAACAACCGCACCAACATTGATTAAAAATCCTGACAAGTTTGTAAATCTTTTAACGGGTGATTCTTATGACACTACAGGCGCTCCACTCCATAGAAAAGTAACGATGGCATTTAAACATTTAAATCCTCGTCCAAATATTCAAACATTGGGTGGCGTTACAGCAGCAATACTTCCGCTTGTTGCGTTGCAAAGTGCAGCTCCTGTAACAACGGGAAAAGGTACAGTTACCGATAATCTCTATAAAGTTAATGGAAAATATTACTACATGTCGGTTGATTATACTCCTGTAGTGGATATGTACGGAAATACTCAAAACGATGCAAATGGTAATGAACTCATTGCTCAAACAACTCGTTACTTTGATTTTAATGCTTCAAGAACATCAGTAAATCCAGCTTCGGATACAGGAATGGGTATATGGTATCAAGTAGCAGTAGATGCTTCAAATAATGCAAAAGCAGTACCAATTGATGATACATGGATTGATGATCCAAGTAATGTAGATGCTCAGTATCTTACCGACGCGCGTGTTTATTATGGTGTGATGGTTGATGCAAAGGGTAAGCAAACATTGGTTGATCCCGTTCTTACTGGTGTCGACTATAGATCTTCACTCTTTGTATGGGGTGATCAATCGGCATTTGATGAGTCATATTCAGTGCAGGTAATGTTTAATGATGGAGATTCTTATTCTTCTTATAATTATGTACCGTTCTCCCGTGTCTATAAGTTTACAACAGCTGATAACTCTGCATTATTTGATTATGCATATGTCCCAACAGCAACTCAAACAACAGAAACTCAATCACAAGTACAAGTAACAACCATAACTGGAAATGGCAATCAAACAGTTGCGGCGCTGGCAAGTACCATATTGATGGGCGATGCATTACAAAATGCAATTACTGCAGGGTACCTCTTGTATGCAGTAGAATATCAAGTAACAACAGGTGTTAAGACAATTACTATTACAGAAACAATGCTCACGCCAAAAACATATACAACATCATATGACTCCAATGAGTATTTAGAAATCAAACCAAATATTACCTACCAAACTGCATGGAAGACATCGCCAGCTGATACCTCAGATATTGTATCACTTCAAGCAATAGGAAATACTCTGGTACAAGGAACACCATTTGTTGCAAGTATCATTGGAGGTCGTCCTCAAAATACGCAAGAAGCTCCATCTATTACAGGAGGTATGCCGGTTATAGCGGGTATTCTTAATTCTTCAAATGGTGGGTTGCTGTCATTGGTTACCAGTGGACTTGATAGCGATGGCGCTCCAACAACTCAGTATTTCATTGAGCCTGGTATTGTTGATCCAACACATGTGCCAAGCCCAGGAACGCTTGTAGGTTACAATTCAGTAACTGGTATCTCGATAAATGCAATGACTTCTAATTATCCAATCTTGAATAATCCAATCAGTGGAGCACCGCTTAACCAAGGAAATTACATTACTGTTCAATCTGATAGTACTAACGAATATCTTTACAGCTATATACATGAAGTGGTTTCAGATAATCAGCTCAATGCAATGACCTCTCAAGTTGCGATAGTTTATAATGTTGATGGCATTGCATCACTTGCAGGAGCATTTGCTGCGGGGGATGTAGTAGGAATTAGTGGTGCGCAAGGTCCAATGGCACAAAACATTGGGTTTGTTTCAGCACCTGATCAACGCGTGTTGTATAGTGTGCCGGCAGATTCTGCAGTCAAAGCGTACTATGCATCAGACAAAACTCTGTATACCGATGATTCTGGTAACCAAATAAGTGCTTATACAAACTTTGCTACCTCAATTGGTATTTACCCAGCGGGCACGTACATCGACTATACTGATGGGGTTATCTTTGCGGCAACGGCTGCAAATGCAAATCAATTCTATCCTGTTGGTAATGCAGTGTCTTCATCAGAACTTGCGTTGATACATGCTCAATTTGGTAACGCTATGCCTGTATGGAATCAAGGTGTACCAACATTAGTTGCGCCCGATAAGTATGCTCAACAGATGGCAACGCTCACACCAGATTCATCTATTACAGCTCAGCAGGCGATAACATCTGGAACATCACAAAGCGCCCAACAAGTACCTGTAGCAAAGGTAGTAGCTCCGAGCGCTCCAAAAACATCAACCATCAAAAAGCTGCCACCTAAGAAAATTAGTGGATGATTTTCATTAGATTTCACATGACAAAGGGCGCTCGAAAGAGTGCCCTTTTTGTTTTAAACTCGATTTTTGAGCCTCTTTGTGATAAGATAATTATCTATTCTTTAATAAATTCACTATTTCAAGGAGCGTTTTATGATTTCATGTACAGTCAGTGATAAGCCATTATTTAAACAGTCGGCAAAAGGATTTGTTTTTTTTGTTGAAGAAGGTACAAAGTTTGCGTCTCACGTAGAACCACTTTTACAAGATCAATTTCCTTTGTTTGAAAAGCTTGTAAAAGAACGTAATTTTACAGGTAAAAAGGGATCAACATTTGCATTTCCTTTTATGCATGGTAAAGCAATTGCGTATATTATCTTGTCTGGTTTTGGTAAAAAACAGGGCAAGCATTTTACATTAGAAACATTGCGCGAAGCTGTTTCCCGTTCAATTCGCTGCGCAGAAAATTTTAAAATTGAATCACTTGCTGCACATGCTGCAGATCCAAAAGAATTTGGACAATCAATTCAGTATGTTTTGCAAAAAATGTCATGCATTTCCATGAAGGCATCCTACGCTTTTGATGAATTTATTACGGATAAAGATTCACGTACATTTAAAGTAGAATCATATACTTTTGTAGTTGATAAAAAAGATCTTAAAGATGCACAAGAAGGCGTAAGAATTGGTGCAATTGTTGCTGATGCAATTAATCGTGCGCGCCATTGGGTTGATTTACCTGCAAACATGATGACCCCCCATTCATTTGCTGATAATGCAAAAAAAGTTGCAAAAGATCATGCTCTTAAAATTACCGTTTTTACGGAAGATCAAATAGAAAAAATGGGTATGGGTGGCCTTAAAGCGGTTGGTATGGGTTCTCAGCACGACAGTCATCTTGTGATTGTTGAGTACAAAACAAAAAAGAAAAATGCCCCAACACTTGCATTTGTAGGTAAAGGTATCACCTTCGATTCTGGCGGGCTTAATATCAAGCCAACTGGTTATATGGAAGACATGAAAGATGATATGTCGGGTGCTGCTGCAGTTATCAATGCAGTTGCGGCACTTTCAGAACTTAAAGCAGAAGTAAATGTTATCGGGCTTGCAGCGCTTGCAGAAAATATGGTCAGCGGAAATGCAAATCACCCTGGTGATATCATTACTTTTTATAACGGTAAAACAGCAATTGTTGGTAACACCGACGCAGAAGGTCGTTTAGTGCTTGCCGATGCACTTGCATATGCATCAAAACATTATACTCCTGATGCAATGCTTGATGTTGCAACGCTTACTGGTGCTTGTGTGCATGCAGTGGGACCATTTTTTAGTGGATTAATGACGCAAGATGAAAATCTTTGCAGTAAAATAGAAGCAGCAGCAATTACTTCAGGCGACCATGTATGGCGTTTGCCTCTTACTGACGATTACAAAGTAATGGTAAAAGGTGATCATACCGATCTGTGTAACGATGGAAAAACAAAATATAAAGCAGGCGCAACAAATGGTGCATGTTTCTTAAGTAACTTTGTTGGTGATACTCCATGGGCACATATTGATATTGCTCCATCAGCGTTTAATGTTCCTGACAAACCATATTTCAGAACGGGTATTGCAACAGGTATGGGCACTCATCTGCTTATTGACCTTGCATTGCAGTGGAATAAGTAAATGATTTTAGTTTTTGATGTAAAAAAAAGAGGCATTCGAAAGAATGCCTCTTTTTTTTTGAAAGATTGGTTTTAACTTTTTGCTTCATCTTAAATATAATTTAAACAATTTCTATTTAAATTATAGGGGGTAAGTGGTGGTAGTTTTGAAAATGTATTGAGAGCTTATGCAGGCTTAAATAAAAAAAAGTTATATTTCAAAAAAATTAGAATTATTGAAATATGGAGTTGGTTAGAGTATTCTTATTTCAATATCTATAGCTATTCTGAAATAAGGAGAGTGTTTATGCGTAAAACAGGAAGTTATAAAAAATTAGGTGCAATTGAGTATTTTATCCCTGATGCATTGCCACCAAAAGATCCGGTTCTTGAGGTAAATGCAGAAATGATGACCTTGTATGGAGAAGCAAGTGCTGCACTTTCTAAGCTTAATGAAATGGCTGGGCATGTTCCTAATGTTGAGCGATTTTTAAAGGCTTACAGCATAAAAGAGGCATTGCTTTCTTCATCTATAGAAGGTATTCATACAACATTACTTGATGTTTTTACTCAGCCACTTGTCAGCTCAAAGCCAAGTAAGAATACTCAGTTGGTTTTGAATTATGCTAAAGCTCTAGAATCGGCAATTGTTCTTATGAAAGATCAAGGGTTACCGTTGGTTAATCGAGTTATTTTGGCTGCACATAAAGAATTGATGACTTGTGGAGATGGAGATAAAGCATCACCGGGGAATTATAGAAAACAATCGGTTTCTGTTGGCAGACTTGTTCCACCTCCAGCGCAAGATGTAGTTGATCTTATGGCAGACTTAGAAAAATATATTAATGCTGATTCTGATCTACCCCCTTTGATACGGGCTGGTTTGGTGCACGCTCAGTTTGAAACAATTCATCCTTTTTTAGATGGTAATGGCAGAGTGGGGCGCTTGTTGATTGTGCTTATGTTACTTGAAGGTAATGTGCTGGAAGTGCCCATTTTATATCCGTCATATTATTTTAAAAAGCATCATGCAGAGTACTATCAGCGTTTAAATGCAATAGAAAGAGAGGGAGATTTTGAAGGCTGGATATGCTATTTTTTAAAAACAATTAAAGAAAGTAGTGCAGATGCATATGCGCGTGCAAAAGATATTCAAGCATTAGATGAGCACTATGCAGAAATGATTCGTAGTGATGTAAATTTTATAAAAGTAAAAGAGACAGCATTGCAGGCACTTTCTATTATGTTTACAATGCCAGTTATTGGTATTTCTGAGCTTGCGCAAAAAATGGGTAAATCATATAACACAGCAGCAAAATTATGTTTGTTGTTTGTAAGAAAAGGGATTTTACATGCAGAAACAAATGATCAAAAACGAAACAAGCTTTATAGGTTTGATGCCTATTTAAAGTTGCTCGAAAAAGAATATGCGTAAGAAAAAGTACTGCTGATGCGAGAGTAAAAATTTGATGTAAAAAAAAGAGGCATTCGAAAAAATGCCTCTTTTTTTTTGAAAGATTGTTTTTAACTTTTTGCTTCTGTTGCTTCATCGTCTGAATCATCATCAGAGTAATCAGATTTTGTTTTTTGTGCTGTAGGTTTGATTCTTTTTAGGGTTTCCGTAAGTGAACGTGTACGTGCCGTCTCCCCGCCTGCATTCAATAATACTTCTACAACTTCTGTTAGTCCTTTTTTACGAGCACAGTCTAAAGGAGTAGGTATAAGATCTATTTTGTATAAGGCATCTGGACTTTCTAATGAGGCATTAACATTTGCCCCATGTTGAATAAGTAGTTTTGCTATATCTGGATTTGTAACTTTATGTAATAGAGATTGAGATGTTTTAGTATTTCGCACATTTGGATTAGCGCCTTCTTCAAGCAAGTAATGTATTATTTGGGGATCATTTTCATACTGTTTGTTTCTCGTATCATTTATTATTAATTTTAGTATTTTACTGGGATTATTGAGCTTAATGAGTTCGCCGTTTTCAGATTCAACATTAAAATATTCATCAAGATTAATACCATGCGTTAGTTCAGCTATTTTTGCATTGACGGGACGATCACAATATGCCGTAAAGTCATCGGCACCATTGATTTCTGGCCATGGTAGCGCGGCTGAATATACGTTTGCGTAACCAATAAGCATAAGTAAGCTTAATTTTTTCATAAGTAACTCCATTTATATAGATTTTAAACAGTTTCTATTTGAATTATATCGGGGGGGGGTAGGA
>CAIQNR010000002.1 GCA_903873255.1 uncultured bacterium
AAATTGATCGATGCACTCAACAATGCATGTTTGGACTAAAAAAAGAGAAAGATAGGCATTGTAAACTTTAGTAATTTCTATATCTGATGAAGCAAAACATAATTTCACAAAATTAATATCAAGACAATGAGAGGCTTCTTCAAACCTCTCTTGAACAGTTCTGTAATGATCGTAAAGATCTTTACCCATACCCACAAACTCTGATCTGTATCCCGAAAAAACCATTCCTATCTTCTTCATACTCCCACCTTTTTTAAAATGAGTACGTAAATAAATTATTTTGAAAGTTTTGCTTGTAGTGCTTGTAAACGAATAATACTTTCTTCTTTACCAAGCAAGGTCAAGAGATCAAATATTCCTGGGCTTGTTGCACCGCCCGTTAATGCTATACGTATCGGCTGTGCAATCGCAACAAGTTTAAAACCCTTATCTTTACAATAATTTTTTACACAATCATGAAGCTCGACCATAGAATGTGCACCCATCATGTCGATAATATCTGTAAGATGCTGCGGCGTTTCTGAAGTAGTACATGCTGCAATATCGGTTTCTATATATTCAGTTGGCGCATGGCGTAATGCCACAATAACATTAGCAAGCTCAACTAAATTTTTTGTTCGTTCTTTATACAAGGTAACCGCTTTAAGAATTTCATCCAATGACCACGGCGCCAATTTTTCTAAGAATGCTGTATCAATAGTAGCAACTATAAGATCACGTAACATTTCCGCTGTACAACTGCGCATATACAAACTATTGAGCCACTCAAGTTTTGTATAATCAAAAACTGATGGTTTTTTGCCCACCGCTTCTAACGTAAAATACTTAATGAGTTCTTCTTGTGTAAAAACTTCTTGATCCCCATACGCCCATCCAAGACGGACAATATAATTAACGAGCGCATCCGGCAAATAGCCCATTGCTCGGTATGCAACAACATCCACTGCGCCATCCCGTTTGCTTAATTTATTGCCATCAGCCCCCAAAATCATAGGAATGTGTGCAAATACTGGAAGTGCATAATCGAGTTCTTGATAGAGGGCAATCTGTTTTGGAGTATTAGAAATATGGTCTTCGCCACGAATAACATGGGTTATAGCGGATGCATAATCATCTATAACAACACAAAAATTATAGGTTGGTGTGCCATCTGAACGAATAATAACAAAGTCATCAAGTTGCGATCTTTCAAAAGAAATAATACCGCGAATAGCATCATTCCATGCAAATGTTTGCGTGTGTTCGGGGATAACAAAACGAATTGCTGTGCCTTGAGATTCTTCAATTTCTTTAAATCTGCAATGACCATCATACCCACCATGATATTCACCAACAACACCAGCTTGACGAGCGCGAGCTTCTACTTGTTCTGGAGTACATGCGCATCGATATGCTTTTTCTTGCGAAATAAGGTCTTCTGCAATTTCTTTATAAAGTGAAAAACGTTGGGATTGAATCAAAGGTTGTTCATCAGTGTGTATACCAACCCAAGCGAATGCTTGATAAATTGCCTGTGTATACTCATCTTTTGAACGTTCAAGATCGGTATCTTCAATACGAAGTAAAAAGGTGCCACCATGATGTTTGGCAAAGAGCCAATTAAAGAGTGCTGTTCTTAAGCCCCCTATGTGTAAATGACCCGTAGGGGATGGAGCGAACCGAACACGCACACCTTTATTCATAGGAAGCACCTTTTATATATTTTTTTAGTATTATGCACCTAGTTGCTGAAGTTTATCTTCAACAATTGCAAGCCATGGAGAAACTGCTGATTGTTTATCAACATTTTTCATGCTATCGCGCAGCGCAGTCCACACACGAACTGCATCCGCTATTTTATCAGCGGTCATATAATAATAACCGAGATAAAAAGCAGCAGTATCAGCTTGTGGATTTTTTTTATCTGCAGCATATTTTTCAAGTTCTGCAACACCACCAGCAACATCAGCTGTATCAATGCGAACAAGTGCACGCTTAATCTGCATCATCCCATACAACATATCCTTAGAAGACATTGCATTAACTGCTTTATCTAATAATTCAAGTGCTGTTTTATTGTCACCTTGACGCAAAGCAATATCTGCTTCAAACGCCAATGCGTACGGTGCTAAATCTGAACTACCATGGGAGTTTTTAACAACATCAAATGCCAACTGAGCATCTTTTAAATACTGTTGAGCAAGTTGTATATTTTGTTCTTTTGCATCAAGCAAATAATAATTCGCTTTATCAAGTTCATCAATCGCTTCTGCCACTGCATACTGTGCAGCTTTTTCTCTGGTCATCTTATGCCAAGTATAGCCTTGGTATCCACCAAAAAATATCGCTGCAAACAACGCAAAAAACGCTACTTGTTTTCCATAACGGTAGGATAAAACTTCTTCACGCCACACATTACGGAGCATATCAACTATCATAAAAACCTCTTATATGAGTGCCTTCTGACAAGAGAATGACAACCTCAGCTACTTTCCTTTTTCTATCTTTTTATTACTCGTTGCTTTCTTGCTTGCCTTCTGAAGCTTGCAGAGATTGCTGACGTGCTGCTCGTTTTTCAACGATTTCTTTGCGTTCATTAGTACGCTTAACAAGACGTTCAGTTTTAGTTGCAATTACTTGCTTACCTTTGTAGTGACCACAGCCTTTGCAAGCTTGATGTGGGCAAAGAACTTCTTGGCAATTGCTACATTTAGCAAAAACTTTAACTTTAATACCCTTGTTTGCAAAGCGCTTATCTCTTCTAGCGCGGGAGCGCTTACGTTTTGGTACTGGCATGACAAACTCCTAACAAATCTTTATATATTCACAGCATAGAGCTGCTACTAAGTACTTCTAAGTACAAGAAAGATACACAAAATAAAGGTAAAAGGCAAAAACAATCTTCTTTAGATCTTTTGCCATAATCCAGCAAAATCCTGCTGAATCTTCCCCTCAAGCTGCAATTCAAAGAGCATCTGCTGTATCTCATCCTCCGAAAGCCCCATTATCAAGCTTAACTCCGATGATGCAATAGGCCGCCTGCAATGGTGTATCAATGGATTTTCTATTTCTTGAGATGGCTCCTGACTATGCGCTCCAATCTGTATCTCCTGTACAATTCTTTTTTTCTGCGGTTTTAAAACAGGCAATTGAATAAAATCAACCTGAACCCGATCCTTTGCTACCGCTTCTGGAACTACTCCTGCATTCCAGCCACATTCTTCTAAAATATCTTGCACTGACCCGACAAGGCGCGCGCCCTGAGCAATCAAATTATGACATCCAACACTTAATTGATTGTCTATAGCCCCTGGAACTGCACACACTGATCGCCCTTCTTGCAAAGCATATTCAGCAGTAATTAAAGCTCCACTTTTTTTTGCCGCTTGAACAACAATGGTTACCTTTGCAATCCCGGCAATAATTCTATTTCTTGCTGGAAACTGCCACGCAAGCGATTGCGCTTGAAGAGGAAACGAGCTTACAATAGCTCCACCAGAAGCAACTATTTGTGTAAATAACGGACAATTACTTGCAGGGTACGGCCGCAACAAGCCACCACCAAGAATAACAACCGTTACTCCACCAGCATCCAAAGTTGCCTGATGAGCAAAAGCATCAATACCTGCTGCGCCACCACTGACTATACCAACGCCAGCAGCAACAAGATCAGGCACCAACGATCGTACAACCGAATGGCCATACTCATCACCCAATCGAGCCCCAACAATACCCGCATAGGGCATTTCAGGGATTGTCCCCTGCACATACAAAATGGTTGGAGGATTATGAATTGCTTTAAGAAGTGAGGGATAACAAGAATCGTTATAGGTCATAACAGAGATGCCATATTTTTCTATAAGAAGAATCTCGCGATTAAGCATAAGATCATCGCGCAAACCATCAGAAACAATCTGTGCCGTTTCTTGAGAAAAACCAAGATGGCGAAAATCTGATGTACTGTAGGTATAGATCGCTTCAAAATTATCTGGGCCACAAACATCATATAATTTTTTAATATTGCCTGGCCCTACACCATCAATCAAAGATAAATGTAAAAAAATGCGTGTATTTTTGTGCATATAACCGTATTAATTTATAACGAAAAAGGGCCTCTTTCGAGACCCTTTTTTATTTATATTCGTTTTGAGACGAACTTAGTAGCCGCCGCCGAATCCACCACGTGAACCGCCGTCGTAACCACCGCGAGAAGATCCACCGAATCCGCCGCGTGAACCGCCGCGTGATGATCCGCCAAATCCGCTACCGCCTGTGCTGCCACCACGTGAATCACGGCGAGGTCCTGAAAAACCTTCGCGTGCACGAGCTTCGTTAACAACTACACGACGACCGAAGAATTCGGTACCGTTCATTTTTTCAATTGCTTCTTGAGCAGCTGCTGCATCAGTCATTTCAACAAAACCAAAACCTTTTGAACGGTTGGTTTCTCTGTCGTTAACGATAGAAGCTGAAACAACTTCACCGTATTGTTCGAATGCTTGTTTAAGGTCAGCGTCTGTCAAATTGAAGCTTAAGTTGCCTACATATAATTTAGTAGCCACGGGTATACCCTTTATCATAAAATTAGAAAATCATCTTTTGCACATCATCACTACTATCATCTTCAAAAGTCTTAAGATCTTCATCCTCAAGCAACGTTGCCGTCGCCGATGCGGTGTGCGAATCATCAAACAACAAGTGCTGTGTTATTTGAGACTCACTATCTTTCAACTTTAGCGTAAGGCCATTTTCTTCGGTATGCACATCCTCCGTTACGTTAGAATCTTCTGCGTATTCAGGCCCGTTACCATTACTAGATCCTGAATCCACTTGCTCTTCCCCATCTTCCTCGAATGCAACAACAGAAACCAAACGGCGTCCAGCGTCAAGTCGTATAAGACGAACACCCTTTGCCTGCCTTCCCATAGTCCTTACTTCTGTAGGAAGGAGGTGGATTATCTTACCAGCGTCGTCAATCAGAAGCACATGAGAATCTTCACCTACAATCACCAATCCTATAACTTCTCCATTTCTGGTATCTGTCGGTATGGTTCTTACACCAATACCACCCCGGTGAGCAACCCTAAAGTCACCAACCCGAGTCCGTTTACCATACCCTTTTGAGGTGGCAAACAGTATATTCTTGTTTTCATCATCAATAATTTCCATGCCCACAACTCGATCCTCTTCGCGCAGACGGATGCCTATTACACCCACAGCCTGACGACCCATTGATCGAACTTCTGTTTCATGGAAACGTATACCTTGTCCATGTGCCGTTGCAATGACGATGTTATCGTTACCGGAACTTACCCCACAAAATGCGAGTGCATCACCCTCATCTAAACCAAGGGCTCTGATCCCAGAAACGCGTATCTTTGCAAAAGCCATAGCATCAGTCTTCTTAATTGTACCCTTTTTTGTAACCATTACAACATGTTTTCCTTCCATACCCCTCATACAGAGCAATTTAACGACCGTTTCTCCCTCTACAAGAGGAAGTAAATTAACGACCGCGCGCCCTTTTGCAGTACGGGATCCTTCGCCAACGTCATACACATTTAAGCTGTAAACGCGGCCAAGGCTGGTAAAGAATAGGAGTTCATCATGATTTTTGGCAACGAACATGTCTTTAACAATATCATCATGTTCATCTAATTTTTGCATTCCCATTTTTCCTTTGCCTCCACGGTGCTGAACACCATAGGTTGCCAAGGAAACTCTCTTGATGTACCCCTTCTGGGTCAAGGTGACAACCACCTCTTCATCAGGAATCAAGTCGGTATCGGTCAAAGATGCAAAGCTATCTTCAATCTTTGTACGACGTGGGTTGTTATAAGTTGCTTTGATGTTTATAAGCTCATCAATAATTTCTTTTTGAAGAATTTCTCTGTTTTCAAGAACAGATTGGAAATATGCAATGCTCTTTTTAAGCTCTTCTATTTCTGTTTTAATTTTGCCTTGTTCAAGCCCTGTCAAACGTTGTAAGCGCATTTCTAAAATTGCCTTACATTGTTCTTCTGAAAGCTTAAATGTCTTAACCAAAGTAACAATTGCATCTTCCGCAGCATCCGACTTTTTAATTAATGAAATAACTTCATCAATATTTGTCAGCGCTACAATAAAGCCTTCAAGAATATGTTCGCGTGCTTTTGCACGTTCAAGATCATATTTTGAGCGGCGATAAACAACAGTTTCACGGTGGAGTAAGAACTGACGGATTAAATCTTTTAAGTTGAACACCAAGGGACGGTTATCCAAAAGTGCAAGCATCAAAATAGAAATTGATGATTGAAGACCGGTGTATTTATACAATTGATTTAAAACAACTTCTGGCATTTCGCCCCGTTTTACATCAATCACCACACGCATACCGCGTCTATCAGATTCATCTCTAATATTGGTAATGCCTTCAATAATTTTTTCTTTAACAAGGTCAGCAATTTTGATAATCAATTCTGCTTTGTTAATTTGATACGGAAGTTCTGTAATGATAATTGCTTGTCCACGTTTTGTTTCTTGAATTTCAGCAACACCACGAACTATCACATTTCCACGCCCAGTTTTATATGCCTTCAGCACACCAGCACGTCCACAGATAATACCGCCTGTTGGAAAATCAGGCGCTGGCACTAACGCAATCAGTTCATCATCAGTAATATTTTCATTTGCTAAAAATGCTAAACACGCATCAACTACTTCACCCAAATTGTGAGGTGGAATAGAAGTTGCCATACCAACTGCAATACCTGCAGTACCATTGATAAGTAAATGAGGAAGTCTGCTTGGAAGTACAACCGGTTCAACCGTTGATTCATCAAAGTTAGGAACAAATTGAACAGTATTTTTTTCGATGTCTGCCAACAATTCTTGGGAAATTTTTTGCATTCTTACTTCGGTATAACGCATAGCCGCTGCATTGTCACCATCAACAGAACCCCAGTTTCCTTGGCCATCTAACAATGGATAGCGCTTTGCAAAATCCTGCACCATACCAACCATAGTGTTATACACGGCTTGATCACCATGGGGATGATACTTACCAAGTACGTCACCCACGATACGAACAGATTTTCTATAGGGTTTATTGTGATGATATCCAAGCTCATGCATTGCATACAATACGCGGCGATGAACTGGCTTAAGGCCATCTCGCACGTCTGGAATTGCACGACTCACTACGACTGACATTGCATAATCAAGAAATGAGCTTTTGAGCTCATCTTCTATAAGAACTGGTTTTGTTCTTGAATCATTTTTTAGTTGGTTTATATCGGCCATACCCTGTACCCTTCATTGCGCGTGACTTTTAATGTCCCTTTTTCTATCTTTTCAACAAACTTTCATCAGAATACCG
>CAIQNR010000003.1 GCA_903873255.1 uncultured bacterium
GATTCGTAAATTTCATGGAGACTATTTTTCTGGGACTATTTTTGCAATTTTTAGTCCAAATTTTTAATTAAATTATTATACAAAAAGTCCTCATGGGAAAGTTGGTCTTCTTGTAATTCAATTGGCCAAATGAGTCGAAAAAGGTATTGTTCACCTATACTAAGAAGAAACAAAGATACTTGTGTTGGATTAAACGAAGAATTTCTGGACTGTGACGTAAATAATTGATTTTAATCTTATTTTTTGTAAATGTAGTTTAAATATTTTTTAAAATAAGATTAAAGTTATAAATGTAACGCATGGTGGCTTTTCTAAATGGTCAGAATGGACATGCAATGCAGAATTCTGTAAAAAGGGAGTCTCTTCTCGATTTAGAGTATGCAATAATCCTAAGCCTTCATTTAACGGAGATTATTGCTATGGAGCTGAAGTTGAAAATTTCACACTTCCAGACGGAACTGAACTAAAAAGAATACAACCATCTGAAAAATTTCCCCCTAATGAACTTATTAATGGAACACCTCATAAGATTTTTTACTTCAGTAACTCAGATAAAAAACTTTTAAGAGCTATTAGACCTTTTACATCAGACGAATTGAATAATCCTTCAATAAAAATAATCACTCAGACCGAACTCTTCTGTATTCAAGATATACACATTACATCAAAAGCATTTTTGAAAGCACTAACAACTGCTGTTACATCAAAGCTTGATCATTTTACAAAAACACCTCTGCCTAAAGAAATAGAAAAAAGATATTTCGATCCTCTTATTGAAGAATATTTATCAAAATAAATCCTAAATTTGAGTAAAAATAAAAGCCCTTGAGTCTGCAATTAAGTAGGCTCAAGGGCTTTATTATTTATTATTAAATTGTAACTTCTACACTTACGCTTTGCATCTTTGCATATACCAGTAAACAGGAATACCGCTTACGGTAAACAAACTTGCAATTAGAAGCGTCATCATTGGTTGTACGGATATAAACCAACAACAGAATATAAGTGCGCAAAGGCCATAGAAAATTGGCGCTACACTTTGAGCTATTTTTTGTTTTTGTAAAAGCACTTTAAAAAATGCCATACAAGAAACTGCATACACAAACAAAAATCCGATAGTTGAAATATCTATAATCATAGAAATTTGTTCTGCTAGCCCACCACCTGCTGTTAAACACAACAAGGGAACAATGCCCAGAAAACTCAAAAATAATCCAACATAAGGCGCATCAAACGAATTTTTCTTACCAAACCATGCGGGCATAAAACCATCTTGTGCCAGCCCGAGAGCTATCTGACCACTGGTGAGCATCCATGCATTTAAAGTTCCCACACAAATGATGGAAGCTATACATGAAATTACCACATGCCAAGAACCACCCAACAATATTTTTACCGCATCTGCATAGGGAGCCACAGAACCCATAAGTTGATCCCCTGGAACAATCCCCATAATACCCAAACTATTAATGATATATAAAAGTGCAACGCAACTGGTACCAGCAACAATTGCTCTTGGTATTGTTTTTGATGGATTTTCTACTGAACCTGCAGGAGTTGTCCCCGATTCCACACCTATAAAACCCCAAAATGCACTGATTGTTACTGCACCTAAAAGACCACTTGTTCCCAAAGAACTAACGGTTGGAGAAAGCATAAAATTTGAACTTTTAAAATAGAGCAATGCAGCAACAGGAATAATCAAAAGTGGAATAACCTTAAGAGCAGTTAAAAAGAACTCTGCTTTTCCTGCAGCACTTACACCACGAAAGTTTAGAGCTGTTACTAATGATAATATTGCTATCTGCAAGGCAAGATATGTCATCGGTGAATGAATACCAATAAGTGGTGTTAAATAACCCACAATTGCCGTAATCACCGCAGTTGTACTAACCCATGAAATAACCCAATAGGTCCAACCCGTAAAAAAGGCTGGCACGCGCCCAAATGCTTGTTCAACATACGCATGGGGACCACCTGTTTTTGGAAACCAGCCGCAGAGTTTTGCAAAAACTAGAGATAATGCAATGGCACCAAGACCTGCAATAACCCAACCACCCAGTGCATAAAGACCGTATGGAGCCAATTTGGTAGGTAACATAAATACGCCTGACCCAATCTGACTACCGGTTACCAAAGCAAATACGGACCAAAAACCTATTTTTTTTGTATTCTGAGACATCTAGTACACCTTTATAAAAAAAAATTATTGTCCTCTTACTGTAATATTTTACGTTAAAATACGCCAGCTTCCTTGCAAAAAAACTGCAATCTTATAGCATTTCATCAAAATCACGGTTAATTTTATCTAGATCAAAAACTTAAGGGGCCAATTAATTGGTCCCTTTTACCGTCAACCAAATATTATTAATTTGATCATCTGTTAATTTGTTATGGAAAATAGGCAGGCGTTGTGGATTGTTTGGATCAATCAATGCAACCGATGAAGCCAGGTACGGATTTTCATACATAAAGGTAGCATCTTTGCGGACTGATAAGAACGAATCATTATTAAAATTATGTTCTTGGACATCCAACTTAAAAAGATAATTTAAAAGCTCGTAGGTCATATCAGTTTTTTCTGATGGCTTTGGAATAGCAAAATTTTCTATATTTAAAAAAACTCCATCTTCTGGCAAATAAAACCCAATAGAGTCATCTTCTTCTAACGTTCGCCAAATAAAGTTATTTGCCACAAGCACAAGCGCGCAGTTGCCAGATTTAAGTAAAAAATCACCACGCAAATCGGTATATGCTTCGATATTTTTTTTCTGACGACACAGTAAATCGGTAACTTCTTTCACTTCTTTATCATTAATCAATCGCACTTCGCCATATAAATAATGAATTGCAAGGCCTGCTAACTCACGGCTATCGTTAATGACACCCATTCTGTAATTAATATGATCAAGGTCAAATATGCAAGACCAGCGAGGTAAAGGTAATTTTTTATTTTTAAAGTAATTTTTTTGAATACCAAAACCAAGAACGTACCAATCTGATGGAATAGAATATTCATTTTTTGGATCAAAATAATATCCCAAAAAGTGTGGATTAATTGCGCTCCAAAAATTCAGTTTTTTCTTATCAATTTTTTTAAGTAAATTATTATTAATAAGCGTTTCTATACAATAATCGGAAGTAACAATAAGATCGTACCCGCGTCCCTTAGTTGCAAATAATTTAACAAGCAACTCTTCATTGCCATCAAATGAACTTAGATTAACTTTAATACCTGATTCTTTTTCGAATGCACTGATAATTTTAGGATCAACAACACCGGGCCACATACAGACATTAATAGAATGATCTGCATTAGTAACTTGTAAAAATCTTGGTGTATATAAAAAGACAAAAACAACTGCTATCCAAAAAAGACAGATACCTATGCTTTTAAAAAAACTTTGCACACTTACCATATACGATCCCTTACTTGTAGCGATGAATAAGCCATAACCAATATGCTGCTTACTATAATCATCAATGTTGCAAGTGCATTAACTTCAGGGGAAACACCGGAACGGATCATAGAAAATATATACAAAGATAAAGTCTGTGCATCACTACCAGCACAAAAGAAGGCAATCAAAAAATCATCTAATGATAAAATAAATACCAATAATCCTGCAGCAAGAAGTGCTGGGGTAATAATCGGCAAAACAATTTTAAAAAATGTTTGAGTTGGCGTTGCACCAAGGTCAAGCGACGCTTCTATAAGCCGAGGATCAAATGCAACAAAACTTGAATGTAAAATAGGGATAGTATAGCCCAAGCCCAATAATGTATGCGCTACAACAAGTGTATTAAGCCCTAAAGGAATATGGAAAAATATAAAAAAACTAAGCAATCCAACAGCCAAAACTATTTCTGGAACAATAAGGTTAGGATAAAACAATGTTAAAAAATATTCTGATTTACGTTGCACAATCCACATAACAAAGAGAAGCCCAATAATTACACTAAGCGCAACGGCACTAAGCCCAACTATAAAAGAATTATAAACCGCATCCCAAAGCGCACTTGATGCAAATAAATCTTGATACCAACACCAAGAAAAACCAACCCATCTATACGGAAAAGCTGTTTTATTGAAAGAAAAAATAACAAGAACAAAAAGCGGAATATATAAAAAAAGATATGCCATTGCAACCCATAAGGGTAATAATAATTTAGAGAGTCTCTGTATCATGTGAACCCCTTATGAATCGAGAAATAACATAATGTGCGCATCCATAGATGAGAAAGGCTGATATTAAAACAAAAATACTAAAACAGGTAAACGCTGACCCTAATGGAACGTTTCGAACTGTTAAAAAATAATGCGTAATAACTGAACCGACATACATATTTTTATCACCACCAAGCAGCGCAGGTATAACAAATTCACCAAAAGATGGAACAAATACTAACATTGCACCTGTCTTGATACCTGGAAATGTAAGCGGTAAAACAATTTTTCTAAAAGTTTGGCTATACGTTGCACCTAGATCTGCTGATGCTTCAAGCAAGCGAGCATCAAACTTATCAAGAACGCTATAGAGGGGTAAAAGCATGAAGGGCAGATAACAATAAATGGTCCCCATATACACTGCAAACATACTATTCATCATATGAATAGGCTCTTTTATAATGCCAAGAGCAAGTAAAAAATTATTAATAATCCCATCGTTTTCCAGCAAAAAATACCATGAATAAACAAGCAACAAGAGATTGGTCCAAAAAGGCAAAATCAACAGCGCCAGTAAGATATTCTTAAATCGTTTAACCTTAACTGCCAAATAATAGGCAACTGGATACGAGATAAGAAGCGCAACGCAAACGGTTACTGAGGCAAGTATAAAAGAGCGTAAAAAGATCTCTCCATATACTGGATTTAAAAAATCTTTATAAAAAGAAAAGGTAAATCGTGAAATGCCAAGATCGGGAAAATATTGCACAAAACTGGTTGATATCAAAAATGACACCGGTATATAAAAGAATAAAAGTTGCCAAATAAAGGCAACTACACCCCAAAAAAATGATTGATTTTGTGAGAAAAAATCTCTTGAACTTTTCATCGTTCTAACAACACCGCGTTTTCTTTTTGCCAATACAAATTAACTTCATCATCATAATCTATTTTTGCTTTAGGAAAGTGCTCTTCATTTTGTTCGAACACTTCAAGGAGTTCACCATTTTTAAGGCGAACTTTATATTGAGTTGCCGGACCATGGTATACAATAGACTCAACCTTACCCATCATATGGTTAGAAAAACCATCAGTGGTAGGCTTACTAATCCATACTTTTTCTGGACGAATTCCCAATAAAACATTTCTATCATCTGCAACAAATGTTGATTTTTGAGGAATATGCACTGCAAAAATACCGAGGCCTTCAACATCTAGCGCAGGCGCATCACCATTAAGACGTAAAACACCTTTGAAAATATTTGCTTTCCCTACAAACTGTGCAACATAAGAAGAAACAGGGAATTCATAAATTTCTTGCGGGGTTCCAACTTGCTCAATCTGTCCATCATAATTCATGATAGCCATCTGATCCGCTACGGTTAACGCTTCTGTTTGATCATGAGTTACATAAACGAATGTTGTTTGAATGCTATCTTGCAAATCAATAAGCTCAATAAGGAGCTGTTCTCTCATTTTAACATCAAGAGCAGCAAGTGGCTCATCGAGCAATAAAACTTCTGGTTCATTAATAATTGCACGTGCTAATGCAACACGTTGCTGTTGACCACCAGAAAGCTGGTCGATTGATTTATGCATTCTGTGTTCAAGATGGACTGCTTTTAAAATCTTCTGCACACGTCTGACAATAACTTCTTCATCAAATTTTTTAAGACGGAGGCTGTATGCTATATTTTCAAAAACTGTCATATGTGGAAAGAGAGCGTAACTTTGGAAAACAGTATTTACCCGCCTTTGATTGATAGGAACGTGAGTAATATCATTTTCCCCCATCATAATTGCGCCTGAATCTGGAGTTTCAAAACCACCAATTAAACGCAAAATGGTTGTTTTTCCACAACCACTGGGCCCTAGTAATGCAAAAAATTTTCCTTGAGGAATGAAAAGGTTAATGTTTTCGAGAACAACCTCTCCACCGTATAACTTAGTAATATCTTTTAAATAAATATCTCTCATTAATGAGACCCATCCTTAGCAGAACAACATTCATCTTCTTTAACGCCACCAATATGATTTTGTGAAAAATAAACTGGAACAACAACATCAGATAATGTACATGGAATAACAACAGCTATAATTAAGAACATAAAGAGAACGCCCATTTGGTCATACCAATCATGCATACCATTAGAAATGATATACAACATAGATGCAAGCGAGCTGACAAAAATATGCATAAAGTGAGACCATATGGAATAAAAACTGCTTTGCGCAGAATTATGCTTACTCAAAACCCATCCATTGAATAAACCTACAAGTAAAAATGGCAAAACATTATTTATTTCTGTTATAAAACAAATATGAAATTCCATTTTAACGCCCATAAATTCACCAACTAAATAGGGCATAATACTGTCTGACAAAACGCAGAAAAATATTGCGGAGCACGCCCCAACAATAATCCCTTTAAGAATTTTATTTGAAAATCTAAAGAAGGTAAGAACAGTCCCTGTTGATGCAAAAACAATATGCATAAAATGGAATGTATGGAAAAGAACATGACTTCCATGCTCTACAACTTCTGGCTGAGCTCCAAAAGAAAAATATCCCAAAATAGCCGCTGTTGCCAAACTAAGGGCAACCGAAAAAACAGCATATGGAAAATGACACGCAAGCTCATTAAAAAGTATGGTGCCAGTTTTTGTTGAAGCAAATGTTTTTTTAAACCAATTACCTAAAGAAAAAACCTTCATCGAGCCCCCTTAATTTAAGATCTAAGATTGTATAAATATAATAGGTTTTCTGCTAGTTAGCAAAAAACCTTTTTATATACTAAAAATCCCATTCAAATCCAAAAGAAAGCTGATGCGCAAAGATAACACTTGTTGGAGCTTTAACCAACTCTAAATCACTTAATAAATTGTAAGCATTTTGAGCTGCTAAACCAGCATTTGCATCAGGCTGTGATTGAACTATTTTTTTCTTATAATGAACGCCTGTTATGCCTAAACGATATCCCAATTCATAAGTAACATGCTCAAAACGTGTGCATGGTCTTCTAAGACCTAAACTTACATACCCTGATGGATTAACAGCATGAGGCTTTAATGCTTGGCCAATAAAAGCATCATTTGACTGTTGATATAATCTCATTTGTTTTGCAGCACCATGAGAAATCCCAACGCCAGCTCCAACCATTCCTTGGAAACCATACATCTTCATAAAGTCATATTCTGCAAAAACAAGCGCATCAAAACGAGAAATTGCTTGAAGGGTATAATAAGAGGATGTTGCAAATCCAGCATCATAATAATCACCTCGAACTCCATTATTCTTCTTACCTGCATATTGCAGAGAAAGACCAAGACGGCCAGTTGTGCGCTCATCTGATCGGATCATTCCAAGATCATCATATTGGTAACCAGCAGCAAAACGTACTACAGGAACAAATGATGTATGAGTAGTTTTAATGTAATCGGCATTACCAGAAACATCTAACAAATGAGACTTTAAAACATTGTATTTCATAAAACCAATATCGGCTTTTGCAAATGGATCAAATTCCGCGTAAAGAGTGTGTGCTCCAAACATTAAGGCTGCGCATATTACTGCTAATTTTTTCATACATATTCCTTTTATATAATGTATTTAAACTACTATTTTTCATCGTACATTTTTCCACACACTAATCAACTCTGAAATAAAGTATCATAATCACTCGTAAATCTTCCAGCATAAAGAGCAAATGTATTAAATACTTTACTTCCCAAAAGAACAAATAACGTCAATCTTCCAGATGCATCAAGCTCCATAGAAGGAGGCGTTGCTAAAAATGTTGCTGGAATGGCAACATCCACAATTCCATTATGATTTGCACCGTATGTTACATCAAGCGTACCATTTTCTTTAATGCGATAAATTCTAGGGATATTTCCATGAGTAGGAAGAACACTTCCAGCAATAAGATAATTATTAAGAAGATCAACTAAAATTTCTCGACACGATATAAACTCTCCTAAAAGACCCTTTAGAGAAACAACCCCAAAGCGACCGAATGAATTATCCGGTTGATCAATATTAATATATCTCAAAATAATGGGGTACTCTCGTTTTTGCTGTGGAGTAACAAATCCTTTATGAATTGAGGCAGGACCCCCTGGAGGACCAGAATCTGTACCTGATGCTAACATTACAAATCGTTGAAAGTTGTCAAAAATAACTTTTTGCGCACCAGTCAAAGGTATCGTATATCCTATGGGCGGCGTTACCATTGTTTTTAACAAACCATTTCCTAAATTTCCAAATGGTAAATCAAGAGATCCATTTTCAAGAAATCTGAGCGCTGTAGCAGATCCGTTAGCAACAGCATAATAATTTGCATCCAAAGGGTTAAAATAATAACCTAAATCCCGAACACTTGAACCAACGGCATAAAGAATTAAATCTGAATTAACAGCTGTTGAGTTTAAAGAATTTTGATTACCATTATCTTTAAACGTTATAACTCCAGAAGTTCCGAAAGATTTATCTAATGTTCCATTAGGCAAAATACGCATAATAAAGCTATAACCTTCATTACTAAATGTACCAAAAGGAACGGTGGCAAAAAATCGAGTTCCAACAACAATAAGTCTATTTTGAGTATCACAAATCACATCAAAAACATAATTCCCCTCAACATTACTTTTTATAGGAACTTCTAATATCCCTTGATTGCCAAATGATGTATCAATCGACCCATCATAGTTATACCGAACAACAAGCACATGGCTAGAAATTGATGTGTAAGTGATATACCCAGCAACAACTATCTTACCTTGTTGATCAATTACAATTGATTGCCCACTGGCAAAACCATACGGTAAATTAGCAATGGCTGGATTAAGTGCAAATGCAGGAGGCAAAGGTTCTTGTTTTCTAGGAAATGATGTTATAACTTTACCGCCATTGCCAAAAGTTCCATCTAATGAGCCATCTTCTAAAAGACGTACGGTAAAAAAATATCCAACATTTGCAAGAGTAACCACCGGTCTTCTTTGCGCATCAACCTTAGCTTTTGCAAAAAAACCAAGACTATTGGCAGGGACAAGAAGATGCTCAATTGCTAAAGAGTTAGAAATAGTTGTAATTTCAGGCAATAATATAAATGAAAAACCATTAGTACCAAAAGTTGTATCAACTAATCCTGCTTGTGAATACAATGCAAGATGCACTAAATACAAACAAATAAAAAGATGTAATCTCAATTTTTTCATCATGCTCTTCATTAACTTTGGAATAATAAATTATAATCACTTGTGTAACGAGCTATATAAAAAGATGCTGTTTGAGGGAACGCAAATATATGCACCAACAAGGTAAATGTATATAACCTCCCCGAAGCATCAAGCTGTATAAATGGTGGACGAAATTTATACCCAAAAGGAGCTGGAACTTTTACCAAACCTGTACCATTTGCACCATAGGTTGTATCAAGCACCCCATTATTAAGTAATCTAAATAATCCGTAAAACCCAGGAAATGCTCCATCATAGGCTGTCCCAACAATGTTTTCAAACAGATCAATTTGCACATCACTAGAAAATCCATTAGCTACTTCAAAACTTTTTATCGTAGATTTACCAAACACTCCAAACGTGTTATCAAGCGCATATTGTATTGCAGTATAACGCAGAACAATTGGATCTTCCTTTGCAAATCCCCCAAAAAGATTATCTGAGCCTCCACCAACCACCACAACATTCTGAAAAGCGTCTAAAATTAATTTGAACCCACCAATATCATTAAAATAAAAGCCGTTTTTTGGAGTTACCTTAGTTTTTATTATGCCATTGTTCCCAAACGTAGGATCAAAAGAACCATTCTCAACCAGCTTAATAAGCATAAGATCGGTTGATGAGACATCTCCCAATTTTCCGTATTCAGCTGTACCTGCTATAAGATAATTACCATATGGATCAACAATAATAGAACGCAGAATAGCATTAGATTGGGCTGAAACGGTGCAGGTAAAGATTCCTTTATTTGCAAATGCAGGGTCAAGAGACCCATCAGGTAACAACCGAACTACTAAAAACCTTCTAATAATGGGTCCGACTGCAGGTTGAACATTTTGAGAGCCAACAAGAACAATTCTATTTTGCGTGTCAACAATAACCTGATTAATAAAATTGGAAAAACCAATATCTGATTGTATTTCTGAAAGGCCATTCGTACCAAAAAAAGGATCTAAATTACCGTCATAATCGTAACGAGCCACTAATAAATTTGATGTATGTAAATTGTCATGGACCACAAATCCACCAACAACAATTTTGCCTTGTTGATCAAGCGTAATACTTTGGCTGCTTGCAAAAGCATATTTTGGATCTCCAAACCCAACTGGGTACGCTTCTTGGCTTCTTGGGATAAAAGTAAAAACCTTACCATTTGCATTGGGCCCGAATGTTTGATCCAAAGTACCATCATCTAACAATCTGACAATAACAAACATACCATTTTGAGTAATGGTAAGAAGCGATCTTCGCTGTGCATCTACCGTGCCTCTCACAAGAGGAATAAAATACTCACTATAAAAATCGGGAAACGTAAGGGGAAATGGAGATACAACAAATTGATATTCTGCAAAAGGAATGGTCACTACCCCATTGACACCAAATGTTGGATCGGGAAGCCCGCCGCCATTGGTAACTGCACGCGTTATTTCTAGCTCATCCTCTTCTGATCTTACTATACTTTCAGCATACAGATCATCTACGTCATCGCATGAGATATCATCTTCTGCGATGAGAGTCATGGAAAATATACATAGTAAAAAATGGAAGGATAATTTCATACTGTTACGCCAAAAACCCTAGATCTTGTGTCGCAAATTGTCCTTTATAATAGGTTAATGAATAATCTGTTGTATAACGTGCCAATGTAAAAAATTCATTATTATTGATACCACCCAAAATCAACCGACCTTGTTGATCAATCCCACCAGAAAACACGATACTATCTACACCATTAATAGTTGTATATGACACACCATTTACTCCAAACGAACTATCCAATGTTCCATTTGATAATGCACGAGCAATAGTAAACACTGCAATGCCACCATGAGTTTGCGTACCCATCATTACAATGCGACCTAATGGATCAATAATAATTTTATGGCATTCATATAAATTTCTTAGACCAACAAATGTATATATTTTATATCCATTTGAGGCATTAAATGTTGTGTCTAACACGCCCGCAGATGTTAAGCGAACAAGCAAGAATAAATTGTTAGATGAGCCACCTAAAAGAATATTTCCTTGCCCATCAATTACTACAGAATAAACTGCATCTGAAAAACCGAATGCAAAAGGTGCATGTGTATATTTTCCCGTTCCTGCAAATGTGGTATCCAAAATACCTGCCGGCGTTACACGAGCAACTGCTATGTCGTTAGTGCTTGAACCTGCCAAGATAATTCTATCTAATGAATCAACAGTAACAGCATAGGCATAATCGGTACCACCCATATTAATAGACAAATATCCATTAGCTGGTGCAAAATTAGCAGTATCAAGCCCACCATCTGGCAGTAACCGCGCAACCAAAAAATTGTTGCCATTTGATGTGTATCCACCCAAAATAATTCTTTGCTCTGAATCAAGAGCAATTGAAGTACAAATATTGGTACCAACCACTGTAAAAACAATTCCATGATCAAAATCAGGATCTAATGAGCCATCTTCAAGGTACCTGGAAACAGCAAAATCATCATCCGCTGTACCACCAACTAGAATTCTATTGTGCGCATCAATCACCACAGACTGAATATAACTATTATTGCCAACACTAATATTTGTATGAACAAGACCATTTGTTCCAAATCCTCTGTCGAGCGTTCCGTCTGCATAATAACGAGCAAGAGCAAACTGAGAATTTGCGCCAATATTCACTTCCCCAACCGCAATAATTCTATCTTTGCTATCAACAATTAAATCATTAATTTCATTTAACGTTGTCCCAGAAAAAAGTGGTTGCACCACATACCCAAGACCTGCTCCAAAAGTAAGATCCAGCACACCTGCAGGAAAAATTGTTTTTGGGGGTTTATTGTCTGATGTATAAAAAGCAACGACATCATTTGGCAAATCCTCTTTATCTAAATAGGAATAACCCATAAGTGAGCTCGTCGAACATGCTAGTAAAAAAAGTATTTTTATATTTTTCATTACGATCCTTTATAGTTTTATTAACAGATCATTACTATCTCAAAAAACAATGTAAAAAATCAAGTTTTCCCGCCATACATCTACTACAATAAACCCAATGACTGCTTTACAAATTGAGCTTTATAATAATTAAATGTGTAATCAATTGTATAACGTGCAAGACCTAAAGCATCATGTACAGCAGCAGGACCAACTAAAATTGCACGGCCTTGGCCATCTAAAGTACCACCATACGCAGAGCTATTAGTATCATTCTGAATAAAATTAGTAGTAAAACCATTAGTCCCATAAGAGGTATCGAGTAAACCATCAACATTCATTCTTGAAACTAAAAATAAGTTATCACCGCTACCATCAACAACATAGCCAGCCATAACAATGCGTTGCAAAGCATCAATCATTACTTTTGTACACCCATTACCAATGGTAAAACCAGCAAATCCATATAAGGAATACCCACTATGAGCACCAAATGTTGAGTCTAAAAGTCCAGAAGGCAATAATCTTAAAAGGAAAAATGATTGATCTGCTTGATTATTAAAACCACCCATAACAATACGACCTTGATTGTCGAGCGCAACAGAATTTGCAGATGCATATCCAGAACCAAATGATGTATTTTGATACATCCCTGTTCCACCACCAAAACTTGTATCTAAATGACCATTAGATGCTAAAATTTTCATTACACCGGCATAATTATTCAACGCCCCTGCAAGAATAATATTATCTGAAGCATCCAGCGTCACAGCCTGACAAATATCTTCGGTTGAACCAAGAAAATTAAAAATACTATACCCATGTAACGAGCTTGAGCCATTAAGAAATCCAGTTCCAAAAGTAGTATCTAGTTGACCTAACGGAGTAAATCGTACAACTGTAAAGGCGTGTCCCCCTACATAGTAGTAACCTACAAGTACAATCCGCCCCTGAGAATCTACTGTCATATCTTGTATAATTACGTATGTAAGTTCAGTAGCAATTGTATAGCCACCAGAAACACCAAATTCTGGATCTAATGTGCCATTTTCAAGAAAGTGCATAATAACAGGACCGTTATCATTGTACCCTCCCACAAGAATACTATCATCTGGTTGAACAACCAGACAGGTAGAATAATCTAGCCTAACAATATGAAGAACGGAATAGCCACCAGTACCAAAGGTTACATCAAGAGATCCATCCGATAAAAATCTTACAATCGTCATTTTTTTAAAAGTATCTGGATATGTAACTTGAGCAACAACAAGTATTCTACCCTGAGAGTCTACCTGCACACCTCTTGCATCTTCAAATCTCCCTGTGATTTTTTCAAGAACTGTTCCATCACTGCCAAAGGTACCATCCAGCAACCCTGCAATTTTAAATGTTGCTGGCTTGTTTGTGAAAACAAACAAAATTAAGAATGCTATTTTAAAAATTTTCATTACATGCCTTTTTAATATTTTACAATAAACCCAATGCCTGCTTTGCAAATTGATCTTTATAATAATTAAATGTGTAATCAATTGTATAACGTGCAAGAGCCAAAGCATCGGCTACGTTAGAATGGCCAACTATAATTGCACGACCTTGATGATCTAAAGTACCGCCATACACACTGTTCATAGTATCGCTTTGAATTTTATTAGTAGTAAAACCATTAGTCCCATAAGAGGTATCAAATGAACCATCAACATTTATTCTGGAAATTAAAAATAAGTTATCACCACTACCATCAACAACATAGCCAGCCATAACAATGCGTTGCAAAGCATCAATCAGTACTTTTACACACCCATTATTACTGGTAAAACCAGCAAATCCATACAGAGAATACCCACTATGCGTTCCAAATGTTGTATCTATAACTCCCGCAGATGTTAATCTTAAAAGGAAAAATGCTTGACCTACTTGATTATTAAGACCACCCATAACAATACGGCCTTGATTGTCGAGCGCAACAGAATTTGCAGTTGCATATCCTGAACCAAACGAAGTGTTTTGATACATCCCTGTTCCACCACCAAAGCTTGTATCTAAATGACCATTAGATGCTAAAATTTTCATTACACCGACATAATTATTCAACACCCCTGCAAGAATAATATTATCTGAAGCATCCAAAACCACGGCATCGCCAGCATCATTAGTTGAACCAAGGAAATTAAAAAGACTATAACCATGTAACGAATTTGACCCATTAAGAAATCCCGTTCCAAAAGTAGTATCTAAATGTCCTGAGGAAGTAAAACGTACAACTAAAAAGCAAAGCCCGCCTGTTTGATAATAACCAGCAAGAACAATTCGTCCCTGAGAATCTACAGCCATACCACTTACCACACCCGTTGCAAGAGCAGTTACCAGAGTATATCCACCAGAAGCACCAAATGATGGATCTAAAGTACCATTTTCAAGAAAGTGCATAATAATCGGACCATTATCATTTTGCCCACCTACAAGAATGCTATCGTCTGGTTGCACAACAAGGCAGGTAGCATAATCGGGAGAAAGAAGATGCAGAACAGAATACCCACCAGTGCCAAACGTTGTATCCAATGTTCCATCAGATAAAAATCTTAAAATCGTCATTTTTGTAAAGGTATCTGCATACTGAATTTGAGCAGCAACAAGAATTCTACCTTTAGAATCAACCTGCGCATCTATTGCATATTCACCTGTTCCTGTGATTTTTTCAAGAACCGTTCCACCGCTACCAAAGGTACCATCAAGCAACCCTGCAATTTTAAATGTAGCTGGCTTGTTTGTGCAAACAATTAACATCAAAAAAGCTATTTTTAGAAATTTCATTACATTCCTTTTTTTAAACTATTTTTATAATAAACCGATCGCCTGATTTGCAAACTGAGCCTTATAATAATTAAATGAATAATCCACGGTATAACGAGCAAGACCCCAATCACTATTCTCATTTACCGTTCCACCAATAATCATTCTCCCTTCTGAGTCAGTAGCGCCTGCCGTACAAGAGCTACTTGTATTATCAACACTGCAATGAGAAGATCCCTGAGTCCCAAATGAGGTATCGAGTGTTCCATCGCCTAACGCTCGTGCAATCAAAAACACTGGGCTTCTGCCAATCTCTTCCGTCCCAAACATAATAAGTCTACCAAGCGGATCAACAATAATTTTTTGACACCCTCCCTGAGGAGTTGTTCCCACAAATGTATAAACTACATACCCTACGCCTGCGCCAAAAGATGTATCGAGTAATCCATTTGCAGTTAACCGTAATGCAAAGAATGAATTTCCTGCAATACCCGCCACCATAATTCTTCCTTGTAAATCAAATGCTAATGAATTTGCATAGTCCCCTAATCCACTAACGCTTCGTCTAAAAACACCACTTGTTGCAAAGGTAGTATCAAGAGAGCCGGCAGACGTTATTTTAACAACAGCAACTTGACTACTTGATCCACCACCAACAATAATATTATTCGATTGATCAACAATAAATGCATAAGGAGCATCAGCACCATGCGTAATGACATCTAAAATTAAATACCCTGTCCCATTAAATGAGGTATCTAAAACACCAGAACTGGTATAACGAATAATATAAAAATTACTAAGTGTTGGATCAGCATCAACTTCTCCATACCCAATAACAACAATTCTTCCCTCAAAATCCAATCCAACTTGCGTAACTATAAAAAAATCTACAAATGGTGTAATCGTTATTCCATTAGTACCAAAAGATGTATCTAAAGAGCCATCACTTAAATAACGAATAACTGCAGCTGAAGCCGATCCTGTATCACCTGCAGCTACAATTCTATTTTGTCCATCTATAGCAACAGAAGTACAAGCACTACCAGAACCAGGAGTAACATCCGTCACGACATATCCATTAGTACCAAATGTTGTATCTAAAACTCCATTTGATAAAAAACATGTTAAAGTAAAATGAAAATGAGCACCTAATGTCTGCCCTACACATATAATTCTTTCATTTAAATCTAAGGCCAGATCCCCTAAAAAATTATCCGATGTTCTAGGTGCAGAAGAACTTACTGTGCCATTATTGCCAAAAGAAGTATCAAGAAAACCTGCAAAAGTTCTTGCACTTGATTGAATTTCAGAAAAAATAATCATCGCAAAAAATAACTTATTTAATTTCATCACATCCTTTTTTTATAAATAGATAAAAACTTACATATAGTTCATATCTACAGTACAAAAAATAAAACGTGTCTGTAAATTTTTTTAAAATGCATAACCAAATGTTAAAAACCAGGCATAAGATGTATCTTGCTCATACTGCTTCTTCCACTTCCACCCAATATCAAAGCGTAAAGGACCAAATGGTGTAATATACCGAACCCCAAAACCAGTTGCCGCTAAAGGAGAAAAAGTATGAAAAACAGTATGCAAGTCCGGAGCCAATATCCCAAAATCCTGAAATAACGCACCTTGTAAATTTTGAATTGGCAAAGGAAATCTCAATTCAAAATTTGCATTAACCATACTTTTGCCACCTTGGGCAACCCACTGAGTATGTTTATCTTCGTCTACAAAACTACCTAAAGGGGGACATTTATCTGGTTGATACCCACGTAAAGAGTTAGCACCACCTAAATAAAATCGCTCCGGTGGCATAATAGAAGTAAAATCCTGCAATAAAATATGTCCAAATCTCAAACGAAAAGCTCCAACAACATCGTGCCAAGAACCATACAGGCCATGTTCTATCAAAAACTTAACAGAAGCCGTTGCTCGTGCATCAAAAGGAACCATTGTCTTAGCTGACCCAAACAAAAAAAATCCCTTGTGCGGATTAACATTGTCATCCAAACGATTCATATAAAATGTTGGCTCAAAAAACCAATATGGTACTCGTTCATTAATTAATTCTGGAACAAAACGAAGCGCTAACGATAAGCCTTCAGAAATATTTTTTATTTTCATCCACTCAACACCAGATGTTATTCCTACATCATACCCATCGCGCTTAGAAGAAAACCCTACTAAAAGACCATCTTGTAAAGCTTCATATAAAATTTTACGAGAACCCAAAGAAACAGGGTTCATATATGCATTGCTATACCCTTTGATTACTGTTTCTAAAGGAATATTTAAAAATAAAGGCTGTTTATATGCAACCGATGTTCTGCGCTCAAATAATGTAATACTGGAATCCACAACAAAACTATCTAAACGAGAAAAAGGATTTTTCCAAACAAATCCACCCCCAATTTTATAAGAAGACCCTTTTCTAAACGCAAAGTTTTTACTTATTTGTTGAAAACCAACACGTAACTTCACTTCAAAAGGATCATCTTCTTCAAGCGTTAAGATAACATCACAAGCTTCTTGCTGCCCATGGATAAAATTCTGCTGTACAGCAATACTCTTATATACACCAATGGTATGGAACGTTCTATACAGCTCATGAATACGCTCTTTGCTCCAAACATCCCCTTCTTTATAGGGTAACAAATGGAGAACTTTTGAATGATCAATTGCAGCCCCTTTAACAATCGTTTTGCCAAAAACCATACGTTCACCAGTAATAACTTTCCAAAGCACTCGACAAGCACCACTATCATCTTCAATCAGCTCATACGCAATACGAGGATTATTGTAACCGTATTTTTTACATTCTTTTTCTAAAATTTCTTTTTGCTGAGAAAGTAATAATTCAGAAAGAGGAATATTTTTTTTCCACAGAGGCGAATCTGGTGTCAAAAGATCTTTGGTATATTCAGGAAAACCTTCTACTATCACATCTTTAAAAATTCGCTGGCGCCCTTCATCAATAACACATGTTAATAAAAATGCGCTGCTTTTAGTGGTAGGCGCGTACTCTTTTTTTAAAAATTGAGCATCCCAAAAACCTTGATTTTTATACCATGCAATACAAGCCTGAAAAGCTGCTTTAGATTTTTTTTCATCGGTATAGGCATGCACCAAATTTTTAAAAAAATGACGAACCAAATATGAAGAACTAACAAATGATGATCCACGGATATGAACGGCATCAATCGTGCTCCGCATCCCCTCATGAATCATAAAATAATAATTTTGCACATCTTCTGCTGTCTCTATTTTACTAGCTAAAAAACCTTTTGCTCTATAAATATCCATCATTTCTTCAGCCAAAATAATTGATGGAACAATGCCAATAGCATGAGTACATTGCATAACACTATCAATTAAAAAAGAGCTCGTAAAAAAACGATTCCCCATAAAATTAACTTTTTGATAACGATCAAACCTTATTGTTAAGGTAATAATTACGGTTTTTTTTTCTTTAATAATTGTACTGTCATAAGAAACTTTTACGTACACAAATCCTTGGGAAATTAATAAATTTTGTAATAATTGAACCTTTTTTTTAACACTATTTTCGCAATAAGGCCTATAGACAAGATAGCGACTGGCTGTTTTATAGAGCAGCTCATGTATCTTTTTCTGTTCTTCATCATTTGCATCAGAAACAATTTTAAACCGCACATCATCTATAAAATATAACGGTCCCTTCACCACTACTAACGTAATATGTATTGATTTGGTATCAAGATCATAATCAAAAAATGCATTAACCGATGCATCCCAATACCCTTTTTTATGTAAATCTTTAACAATTTCTTCAAGCGATATCTCATGTTTATCTTTAGAAAAACGCTCCCCAACACGTAATTGATAAACATAAACAATCGATTGCTTACCTAAAGAAACACCTTTAACTTTAATCGACTTTATAGTCCAAAAAGCTTCTGCTGTAACTTTTAAAGCAACACCATCAGGTTGATAATCAAACACTACATGCACGGAAGAAAAAACATTTTTTTGTTGAAGTCGTTCAAGACCTGTACGAAAACTTTCTACTGTTATTGGTTCATCAATAACAATCCCTAACAAATAGGCTATTTCATCTGAACTGGTACCATTGTTAGAAGATCCTTCAAATCTTTTAACAACTATAGGCTCTGGAATGCACTCGGTAATAGGCATTGCGAACTTAAACCCAGCATCAAAAGCAATCGTGCATTCTTTTTGGGCAGCATTAACCATCCCAGCTGCTATTAAACCAAAAATAAAAAGTGAACGCGCTACTACGGGCATCATGTCTGCAAGTACCTTACTAAAAGAGAAAATCTGTAGAATTCATTCTAACAGGAAGGCTTTATGATGCCCAGAGCGATATTAATATTATAAAATCATTCTTGTTATGACACACAATCAAGGCGACGCATCATGCGCTTAGTACCCACATAGCCAATCACTACTGTCCACAAAACAAGCGTCAAAAAGCAAAACCAAAATGGCAAATACCCTTCTTGCCCCAAAATTGCTCCACGCATACCTTCAAAACACATGGTTAAAGGATTAAGCAAGCCAACATAAGCAGCCATTGGAGAAATTCCTTGCAAAGTCTTCCAGGTAAAGCTAAATCCACCAAGCCACCAAAAAGGAAAAATAAAACGTACCCATATGTGTTCTACACCCCATAAATTTTTTAAGCATGTAGCTACAAAAAGAGCTAAAAATCCATAAAAAATATGCGCTATCAAAAACAATGCTACAACTTTATACCATACCGTTTGTTCAAATGATAAACCGCTGCCCATAAGTAGTTTTGAAACAGGAAGTATCCAAATACAAATTGCCATAGACTGTAATGCATTGGTAACTGCAAGGCGCAACATTACCAGCGAATGAGGCAATGGAAGAGTAAGATCGTACCCTATTGTTTTATCGCCCTCTATATCACTAACCAACCGAGAACTATTGCCTAAAATATCAAAAAGTCCATTCGTTGCCACACAGCCTGCAACCATCAATGCGCCATATCCAACAACCACACCCATAGATGGCATAATATACTGAAACACCGTGGTCTCCAAAATTACGATAATCATTGCATTGATTAATCGGCTCATATACACCGATTTAAAAACTCGCATATCGCGCGCAATGAGTGCGTAAAATGTACGTAAACTTAACATCATAAAACTATTCCTTATCAAAAATTATACTGCCATTTCTGCATTTGACTCTTCGATCAATTTCACAAAAACATCTTCTAAATTGGTTTGTCCATGGGCAGCCAAAAGATTTTCTGGTGTATCAATAATTCGAATAACTCCTTTATCCAGCACGCACACACGGTCAGAAAGCTTTTCTGCTTCATCAAGGTAATGTGTGGTTAAAAGCACCGTAATGCCATCCTTTTTGAGATCTTTAATAATCTCCCAAATATCGCGTCGCACATGAGGATCAAGACCAACTGTTGGTTCATCAAGAATCACCAAATCTGGTTTATGCATAAGTGTACGTGCAAGTAAAAAGCGCTGTTTATAACCTCCCGATAAAATTGATGCCTGTGAATAGCGGTATTTGGTAAGCCCAAAACGTTCAAGCAACTCTTCTGATCGCTGCTTGATTACTTCTTTTGAAAGTCCAAAATACAAACCTGCAAAAAACAGATTTTCTTCCAAGGAAAGCATCATATCAATGTTGGGCTTTTGCGGACAAAAACCGATTGTTTTGCGGTACCCCACAACATCTTTATAAATAGAAACGCCATTTTTGGCAATGTCGCCACTGGTTGCAGGATGTAAAGTTGCAATAATAGAAGAAAGTGTTGTTTTTCCTGCGCCATTAACACCAAGTAAGGTTAAAATTTCGCCCTTTTTCATATCCAAATCAACGCCTTTAAGCGCATCTATAATAATATGACCGTCATTATACTGTTTGGTAATAGCGGCTATACGTAGCAAAATGTTACTCATAGATAACTCCGTAAAAATAATCTTTATAAAAAAATATCTGCGCACCCTCAGCGCACAGTATCACAAGAAAGAAAGGAAAATAAGAAAAGGACTTTTTTACCAGAAACGCTATCTAAAAACCGCTCCCGCAACAATTGAATTTTTCATGTCAAGACTCCTTTAACTCAGTAAGCTTTTTGACAACACACAGTTTTAAATTAATACAGAAAAAAAACCCTGTAAAATTGTATCAATGTTTTTTTGATACTTTTACAAGGCTTTATATTTTTTAATTGAAAGAAAATAGATTATTTTTTTTAAGATATTGCAGAATCCGCTTTGAAACAATGCATGCTTTCTAGTTTTAGAGTTTTTAATAGTTCAGCTTGTTCCAACTGAGAAACCCTATATTGACAGTCCCGAACACTAAAAACACAATTTTTTAACTTAACATCATTTAAGACCATACATCTTGCTAGCTGTAATCTTAATTCTTCCTGTCTTGCTAGCTCTAATCTTAATTTTTCCTGTGATGTTTCCAAAGCATTACATTTCTTTAATACCGAAGAACAAAAAAATGTTAATCCTGTACATGCAGCACTAAAGCTACCAATCGCTAACCCACCAATAACTTTTGTTGCTTGTGGCGTAGTTTGCCATGAATTTGCAACTGTTTCAACGCCAGCTTTTAAACCTTCTCCAGTTGCTTTTGCAGCATCATCTACTAATTTTTGAAACGGCGCATATCCATAATAAGTAGCTGCAACTGCTACTCCAGCAACACCTACACCATATACAGTCGCTTTTGCTGGATTTTTAGACACCCAATCAAATAGCCCAGGCTTAACTTCACTTATTTGAGCTCCGCTCACAACCAGTAACAATAATAATTTCTTATTCATCACAAACTCCATAACAATATTTTTTAAATAGTTTCTAATTGAAGTTTACTGGGGGGGGGCAGAAAGTCAAATGGACATGAGAAAATTTAGTTAAGGCATAAGCGATAAGCCAAAAAAAGACCCTCATTTCTGAAGGTCTTTTTACATATCTTTATAATCTGAAAGGTTTATTCACCATCAGAAAATTGCGAAATCCCAGAAATTCTGCTTTCTAAAAGCTGAGAAGATTGCAATGGAAATTGATTCGGCCATATCGTGCATAATATTTTTGTTTTATTTTCTTTGAAAGTACCTGTTGGAAATGCACCTTTAATGAGTTTCATATTGTGCCACAGTACATCAATATCTTTTTCGTGAACCCCGAATAGTTTTTTATAGAAGATGGATCGATCTTATCTAACTTTGCAGAATGATCTCCAACTTTTTTTCTACTGTTATTAAACGTTGTTCATAACCTTGAACTTGTGCTGCCAATGCCACATGCTTTCTATCTTGATCAGCAACGGTATTTACACAACGTTGAAATTCTCCACGTAGTTGAGTTTGGTGAAGGTCTACCATTTCCAAAGCAGCTAAACACTGTTGATCACCTAGTAAACACTCGCTATTATTTTCTAAAGATTTACCAACAATATCTACACACGTTTGCTCAACTTCTTTTATCTTTTTAGAATGACCTTCAACTATTTCTTTTAGTTTTTGTTGAGAAATTCTTGAATCATCTTGGATCTCGGTCCATCTTTTCATTTTTACTGTAAAATCAGAATTAACGTTGTCTAAACTTTGAGTATGTTGATCCAGTGCGCGTGCGTGAGTAGACGTTTCTTCAACCATTGTCTTAACTTTTTCTACCGTATCTTTAAAATCTTTAAGATCTTTAAGATTTGTTAAAGAACCATTTTGAGCATACAATTTATTTGTTAACCAAGCATTCCAAGCTACACAACCAGCTAATGAACCGCTCAAAACTTTTGTTGATGTTGCTGCTGTTTGCCATGAATTTGCAACTGTTTCAACGCCAGCTTTTAAACCTTCTCCAGTTGCTTTTGCAGAACCATCTACTAATTTTTGAAACGGCGCATATCCATAATAAGTAGCTGCAACTGCTACTCCAGCAACACCTACACCATATAC
>CAIQNR010000004.1 GCA_903873255.1 uncultured bacterium
GTGATGCATCATTTGAGCAACTAAGCAAAGTAGTTGAAGTGTTTTCAAACGACTCTAACATTATTATCGAAACAACCTTTAAACGCCACTATCCCCACACCACACTTGCCTGCCATTTACTTGGCTATCTCGGCCATTTAGATAATGATACTGACCATCCAAATACCATTGGTGGCAAAATGGGCATTGAAAAAATATATGAAGATACACTGCGTGGCAAAGTCGGCTCGCTCATGCGCATTATCAATTCAATGGGCAATCACATTGCAGAATACGAAATAGAAAAAACGCATGAAGGATACGATATTGTTACCACTCTAGATCTTGAACTACAAAAAATTGCAGAAGCTGTTTTTCCTCTAGATCAACCCGGAATTTTTGTATTGATGGATCCTTATACAGGTAGTTTACGTGCAGTACTTTCTCGCCCAAGCTTTGACCCCAATATGTTTTTAACAGCAATTGATAAACAACAATGGAATGTTTTACAAGAACAAAAATCTTTTTTAAATAGAATCTGCAAAGCGGCCTATCCACCCGGCTCCATTTTTAAAATTGTTACCTTTTCTGCAGCGCTCGAAACAGGCATCGTTAATCAGCATTCTTCATGGTATTGTGGAGGCTATAGTATTCTTAATGATCGCCATTACCACTGCGCGCGTAAAGAAGGACATGGTGAATTAACCCTCAAACAAGCATTTGCTCATTCATGCAATATTCCTCCCTTTGATATGGCACGACGACTGGATATCGATACCATCTCTCGTTATGCACATATGTTTGGACTTGGTGAGAAAACCAATACAGCTCTTCAAGAAGATACTGGCCTTGTTCCCAATAGGGAATGGAAAAAAAGAGTTAAAGGGGAGCGCTGGTGGCTTGGAGAAACATTTTCGGCTTGCATAGGACAAAGTTTTCTTCTCGTAACACCACTGCAAATGGCTCGTATGGTTGGTGCAGTAGAAACTGGTTTTTTAACATCAATTCGCATCACCGAAGATATGCCTATTATTAAAGAACCTCTTTCCATTCGCCCCGAAACACGTAATTTTTTACAACAAGCCATGTACGCTGTAACCATGAAAGGTACTGGCAGAAGACTTTCGTATATGCATGATTTTATTATTCGATCAAAAACAAGTACCGCACAAACAAGCGCACTCCATAAAAAGAAAATGAGTGCTGAATATTTAGAACATGGATGGCTAGCTGCAAACTTTAGTTATAAAGGGCAACCAGCAATGACCATGATTATTTTGACAGAAAAAACTGGTGGAACACAACTGCCACTAACCATTGCTAAAGATTTTTTACAAGGATACCGCCGCATTATGCAACAGCGTAATATTGGCTATGCATCACAGCCACAAATAGCACAACCTTTCTTAGATGGACATTCAGAACCTAATCTTCTAGAAGATTAAAAATTTTTATTAGATTATTTTTGAACATAAAAAAAGGCACTTTTAACAGTGCCTTAATTTTTACGCTTTATACAGTAAGCCAATTATGCTTGCTTGTCTTTTGCAAGAGCAGCAACTTTTTGTGCCAATCTGCTTGTTTTACGAGCAGCTGCGTTTGCGTGAATAACTTTTTTACCTTTTGCGCGAGCAAATTTTGCTTCTGCATCTTTTAAAAGAATCATTGAATTTTCGTAGTCACCCGCTTTAACAGCTTCAAGAACTTTCTTGACCGCTGTTTTTAAACAGGTTTTACGAGACAAATTAGTTTGTCTGCGTTTGATATTTTGAAGAACTCTTTTCTTCGCTGATTTTGTATTAGCCATATGACCTTACCTATAGTACCTTTTTAACTTTTTCTGCTTTTAAGCACTTCGTACACACTTTTGAGGTATGAACTCTATTTTTACAATCACCAGTAATAGTAAAACGCATCTTCTGCACGTTTGGATAAACCCAACGACCTGTTTTATTATTTGCTTTACTAACCAAATTTGCTGTTCTTGGAGCTTTTCCGCAAACAAAACATATTCTTGACATAATTACACCTTTTCACGCTTAACAAAATCTATCTGTGATAAAGAAGGATAGAATGCCAGTATAGCAAAGGATCCTTTTTTTTCAAATCGAGTTAACATCTTTAATAAGCTCAAGATACTGATCTACCAGAAAAAGATTTCCCGCCACTATGCTTTTAGAGCTAAAATCAGGCACTTTATCTTCGAAAGTAACTATAAATCCATGTGCTTCTTTTATTAAAATAATACCTGCTGCTATATCCCACCACTTAAATTGCGTCAAAATAACTGCATCATACCGACCTGCAGCACAATAGGCTATATCCAAAGCAGAAGCACCACATAACCGAATACTACTTGAAAAATCCCAAACTGATGTCACAACAGCAAAATCCTCTTCCGCACATTCAATTGCTAAAATAGCTCTCTTACTCTCTTTTATATTAGAAGCAGCAAGCCTATTACCATTACAATATGCTCCCTTACCCTTTTCTGCATAAAAAAGCTCTCGAGTCATCGGATTATAGATGCACCCTACTACCGGTTCATTATGACACGTAAGCGCCACTGAAACGCAAAAATAGGGGATTCCTGCTGCAAAGTTAGTTGTTCCATCAAGTGGATCTATTACCCAGCTGTATTCACTTGTTCCGTCAATAATTCCCGTTTCCTCTGTATAAAAACCTGCTCCAGGAATCATCTTAGAAAGCTCTTCTATCAAATATTTTTCACTTGCATGATCGGCCTGTGTAGCAAATGAACCATCTTCTTTATGATAACGATCAAGTTGAGTTTGATAAAAACCCATCAAAATATCACCTGCATTTTTAACAATAATATGTAATTTTTCAATTTCTTCTTGAGATAATGGCATATAAGCTCCTTACTCTAACTAATTTTTAGCCTACAGATGCTTAAGGTATCACACTTATATCATTTGCAAAATATAAACCTATCTCTTTTCCATCCTTATAACCTTTTTCAAAAACCATTGCTTTTAACGATTCAGATAGGATATCCTGAGATTTATATGGAATTAATAACAATTAAAGGAGGTTCTATGTCTAAGAAATTATTAGCATTAACAAGTCTGCTTATCATGAACGGTCAAACATTTACAGCAAGTATGACCGACATTCTGCTCTTTGAGAGCGAAGAAGTAATCAAAAAAGCTCAATATATCGCAAATCTTAATCAAGATATTCAAAAAATAAAAAGTGAATTAAGTAATCTACAATTACTTTTAAAGGATCCTTATATTAATACAGATGAGGCTGTTACAGAATCTATGCTAGAACGACAAGAAAAATTGGTAGCACGTTTACTATCAATAGAAACAGAGCTTGAATATGTACTAGCGAAACAAGAATAATAATACCTTACTAAAAAGGGCCTGGATATTCTCCAAGCCCTTTTTTAGTATCTCATCAATATCGCAAAATTACCGAGGTGTTATACCTAAAAGCTCATAAATTTCGCTTGCATGCATTGTTTCTTTTTCGAGAAGTGCGTTAGCAAGTTTTTCTAATTTATCTTTATTATCAAGCAGTAACTTCTTGGTGTCTTTATAGCATTGATTCATAATTTTAAGAACTTCATCATCAATCAACTTTGCCGTTTCTTGTGAGTAAACAAAGGCATCTCGACCTTGTGCATACACAACAAATCCAAGTTTTTCTGACATACCATATGAACAAACCATTAAGCGAACGGTATTAGTTGCATTTGCACAATCACTATAAGCACCTGTTGTAATTTTACTAAACGTAATTTCTTCTGCTACACGACCACCTAAGCAGTGCATAACATACGCGATCATTTCTTCTTTAACTGTGGAGAATTTATCCCGCTCAGGAAGTGAATAGGTAACACCCAAAGCTCCACCACGCGGCGCAATAGTTACTTTATGAAGTGGTGTTGCATACATTGGGTTAAGCAATGTCACCAGCGCATGGCCAGCTTCATGAAATGCTGTCATACGCCTTTCTTCAGCTGATATCACAATATTTTCCGATTTTTTACCAAGCCGCAATGTATCAATTGCTTCTTCTATATCACCCATCTTAATAGTTTTACTTTTAAATCTATGGGCTATTAAAGCTGATTCATTAATTAAATTTGCAAGTTCTGCACCAGAAAAACCAATTGCTGATTGCGCTATTTTTTTAAGATCAACTGATGGATCTAATTTAACATGAGCAGAGTGAATTTTAAGAACTTCTTCTCGCGCCGCTGCATCTGGATTTTTTACTGAGATTATTCTATCAAAACGACCTGGCCTAAGTAATGCTTCATCAAGCATTTCTGGTCTATTGGTTGCGCCAAGAACAACAATTGAATTGTTTTCTTTTTTAAATCCATCCATTTCTGTAAGTAATTTATTTAACCCAGCATCCTTATATCCCCATGATGATCCACGTTTTCCACCAATTGCATCAATTTCATCTATAAATATAATACAGGCTCCATATTTTTCCGCTAACTTTCGAGCAGTAGCAAAAAGACTTCGAATCTGGGCTGCTGTCCCACCAACCCACATATTTTCCAAATCTGAAGCTGTAATAACAACAAATGGACAGCCAACTTCACCTGCAAACGCACGTGCAAGCAATGTTTTTCCATTACCTGGTGTACCAGTAAGCAAAATACCTTTTCTAATTTTTGCACCAATTTCTGTATATTCTTTTGAATTTTGTAAGTAGCTTACAATTTCTTGGAGCTCTTCTTTAGCTTCATTTGCACCTGCAACAGAAGAAAATCGCTCTTTAATTTCATTTGGCAAAAAAACATTTGCATTACTATTTTCCGGTTCTTTTTTGTCTAAATATACCGTCAATGCAAGCATTATCAGCATCGAAGCTACCATTACCCCAAGTCCTATAAGGTCTTCTTTGATTTGACTCCGGCGATAGTCATTAGAATTATACGAATACACATGAGAAACATCCATAAATCCATATACCAATGCACATGCAAGTAATATTTTTTTTCTTTTCATATAATCCTACATTTTCATTATTATAATTTGGAAATTCAACTAAAATACTAATTTAAAGTATACTATTGGTATAAAATAAGTAAAAAGCCCCCTATTAAATAAACTTTTTTATTAATCCTATTTATTACAAAAGCGTTATTTTTTCTTCTAATCTTTAAGTCGACTTAGAAATTAGAAGAAAAAATAAGCTAAAAAATAATTATAGACGCTAAAAAGGGCCTGGATTTTCTCCAAGCCCTTTAATTTTTTATTTAATCAGCAAATCGAATCAAATAAGCTTATGATCTTCGCGTGGTGCAATACCAAGAAGTTCATAAATTTCACTTGCATACATTGTTTCTTTTTCAAGAAGTGCATTTGCTAGGACATCAAGCTTATCACGATTATCTTCTAACATTTTTTTAGCATCTGCATAACACGCATTAGTAATACGTAGTACTTCATCATCAATAAGCTTTGCTGTTTCCTGTGAATAAACAAAGCCACCTTGTTGCTGAGAGTAAACAATTGGCCCAAGCTTTTCTGACATACCATAACGACATACCATATCACGAACCGTATCAGTTGCCTTTACAAAGTCATCTCCTGCACCAGTTGCAATCGTATTAAACACAATCTCTTCTGCAATACGGCCACCCAGAGCCGAGCGAACAAATGCCAACATTTCTTCTTTATTACTTGAATATTTTTCACGCTCAGGCATTGAATGCGTTACACCCAGTGAACGACCACGTGGAATAATGGTCACCTTATGGAGAGGATCCATCACCTTTGGAAGCAGTAAACGAATCAAAGCATGCCCAGCTTCATGAAAAGCAGTCATTTTACGTTCATCTTCTGAAAGTGCAATAGTCTTAAGTTCTTTACCCAGCAATACCTTATCGCGAGCTTCTTCTATATCTTGCATTGTCACCATCTGCTGGTTTTTCTTAGATGCAATAATAGTTGCTTCGTTAATAAGATTTGCTAAATCTGCGCCAGAAAAACCTGGAGTTCCTCGAGCAACCTTTTTAAGGTCAAGCTCAGGATCGATTTGTACATTACCAGCATGAACTTTTAAAATTTGTTCACGACTGACTAAATCTGGATACGGAACTTCAATGCGTCTGTCAAAACGACCTGGACGAAGTAATGCAGAATCAAGAACATCTGGCCTATTGGTTGCAGCAAGTACAATAACAGGATCTTTAGAGGTTTCAAAACCATCCATTTCTGTCAAAAGCTGGTTTAATGTTTGCTCACGTTCATCATTACCACCACCAAGCCCACTTCCCCTATGACGACCAACTGCATCAATTTCATCTATAAATATAATGCAAGGCGCATGTTTACGTGCTTGAGCAAAAAGATCGCGTACTCGGGATGCACCAACACCCACAAAAACTTCTATAAAATCGGAACCACTAATACTAAAGAATGGACAATTTGCTTCCCCTGCCACTGCACGTGCAAGTAATGTTTTACCATTACCAGGTGCACCAACTAAAAGTGCCCCTCGAGTAATTTTAGCACCAAGGCGTTTATATTTTTCTGGGTTTTTTAAGAAATCAACAACATCTAAAAGCTCTTCTTTTGCTTCGGTTGCACCTGCTACTGAAGTAAACTTTTCTTTAATAGTTGAGGGTAAAAACATCTTTGCGCGGCTTTTCCCCATAGTAAAAACGTTACTTCCACTACCACTCGCGCCACCCTTACTTTGTCTAAAAACATACCAAACAATAAGAAGGCCAATAAGAAATGATACAAACAGCAAAATCTGCCATACATTAATATCGGTTTGCGGGTTTGCTACAGAAAATTCTACTTTATTTTTTGCTAATTTTTCCCATACACCTTGATCGGCTGGCATAATAGTTTCAAAGCGTTTCCCATCTTTTGTAGTACCGACAATAAGCGGACCCGAGACTGTTGCAACTTTAATGCCACCCTTTTCTACCATTTCTAAAAATTGTGAATATTTATACTCTTCAGTATTTCTTTTAGGATCGACTACCTTAGTAAGCAACCATAAAGAACCAACTATCACCAAAACAACGATAACTAAATTTCGAGGACCACTCGAATTGAACATATTTTTTTTCATGAACTTCCTACATACAATAATGAAACGCTGCACACAAGCAGGATCCGCTCCCACTCCCCTTATTGATAACAAGTATAATAAAACAGAATCTTTCTGTCGATTGTTTGATTATTTAATAACCGGAAACACCGTAAAATTAGGTGACCACGAAGGATAGGTACATAACATTTTTTCGTCAGTTATAAAGTGGCGAGAACCTGTCTGTATATTTTGAATTGCTATCCGTTTGCTCTTCTCATTACTAAACCCAAATACTACATAATGACCACATGGCGACCAAGAAACCTCTTGTTTGTGCCCACCATCAAAAGTAATTTGGATATCTTTGCCTGTTACTACACTATATAAAAATAACTGGCCCACACCATCCACCATTTTTGTATAGGCAATCTTTTTATTTAAAGGACAATATGCAGGAGAAAAACAAACATCTCCCGATTGTGATAAACACACAAGTGAATCATTAAGACGAGATAAACGATATAGTTGTGGTTTTCCACCTATAAAATCTGAACAAAACACAATATCCCCATTTTCAAGCACTGTTGGAGAAATGTTATTTCCCATATTAAAAGTTAATTGTGTATAATTTTTAGGTCTATGAGCTTTGTCATACACATAACTATACAGTTGTGTACCACCTTTACATGATAAACAAACAATCACTTCATTAGTATCAGGCGAAAATGCAGGAAGCATATTAAGACCTTCATAACTTGCTACTGTTTTTTCTTTACCAGTCAACACATCCACTTCCATCAAGCGAACATTTGATGACGTATACTTTGAATACAAAATAGCAGGATACTCTTCATCAAGATTCCAACGAGGCGCTATCAATAATTTTGCTTTTGCAACTACTTGCTCATGACTTCCATCATAATCAGAAACACATACTTGGCGATGTCCATTAGAAAGCTGCTTACAATAGGTAATTTTACTCAAAAAAAAGCCTGGACTGTGAGTTAATTTTTCCAATATTAGATCAGAAATACTATGTATCCATCCACGCTCTAGCGAACCTGACTTATGGAGTGTGTATCCTTTATCTGTTACCATTAAACCTTTTTTAACATCATACATACGAATATCAAACGTTTTTTTCTTACGATTTTCAGTAATAAAAACAGCTATTTCATATCCTTTTTTTTCGAGCTCTTTTATTTCTTTTTTATGCGGAATAGCAGACATAGAAATAACAGAAACTAAAAATTGATCCGTAAATTCAAGATCTTTTGCTATCATTTTACAATCAGTAAGCAAATGAGTTTCTGTATATTTTGCATGAGAAGATCGATCTATTGCTATAAGAGCAAGTGATACTTTTTTACTTTCCCGCGCACCAACTTGAACCTGCATATTTTCTTGATTATTTTGCTGACTTTTTTCTTGAGCCATTACACTAATCAAGAAACATGCTATTATTATTTTTGTTGTTATCTGTAATATCTTATTCATACAAAACACTCTTTATTTAAGGTTTAAACGCTATTGCAATTGTTTTTCCCCATAATTGCTGAGGAAAAGTTAACTTATCTAATGCTTCTTCTACCGCTCGATCATAAATATAAATATCAGTTGGTTGCGTTAATGATCTTTCTACTATGTTTCCATCCCAACCAATCACAATAAGCACTTCACATACCACATCTTCAGCCATACCAAAAGGCGAAGTCCAAACCGCTTCTATTGCCTCTTTAAGTTGCTGCTGCAGTTGTAAAACATCAAGTTCCTTTTGTGTTACATACACAATCTCTTGAGACTCTTGAGCAACCTGTGCTGATGAATCAACCAACGGCTCAACAACTTTTACTTCTTGTACCTTTGGCTGCTCTTCTGCTTTTTTTTCTAGCTGGGTTATTTCTTCTGGTTTCTTTTCTACTAACGATTCTTCAACTACTACTTCATCTTGTAGAGACTTTTGTTTTTTTTTATCCTGAGATTTTTTATTTTTCTTTTCTTGAACAAGTGCTGTTTTTTTTGGCTGTTTTTTTTGAACTTTTGGCTGCTTTTTCTGTACAACTGCTTTACTAGAATTATTATTTTTTTTGCCCGATTTTATTTTTTTTGCAGCAACAGTTACAGACGGCTTACATGCTCCAAGCGGTAATAATCTAATAACAGCAGCAGGAGAATTTTTACTAATCGAAAAACTAAAATCTGGCCCACTTTTATACACAAAAAAAAGTATGCCACAAAAAATAACATGCGATAGCGATACATACACAAAAAAGGCTTTTAAAGAGGTATACCTAGTCCACCTTTGACGTAGCCAATGCAACATAACGCACTCCCCCGATGTGCTTGATCTGATCAACAAGCTCAATAACCTTACCATACGGCACCGATGTATCTGCTTTTACAAATACTGTTTTATCCCCTTTTGATCCAGCTTTTTGCTTAATTGCATCAAGTAAATTTTCCATTTTAGTAATAACACCATCAATAAAAAATTGACCCTTTTTATTGATATGAACAACTATTTGCTGACTGATACTATCATCAGTTTCTTTAACATTACCCCGTGGCAGTTCAACCTGAATGCCATTTTCTTGTTGAAGCATTGGCGTAGCTACCATAAAAATAATCAATAAATTCAAGGCAACGTCTATTAAAGGCATTAAATTTATTTCTAAATAAGGCCGATCTTTTTTTCTTCGTAGTCGAGAAAAACGTGATTTCATCTTATTCCTTTACATCAAGGATAAGTGTTTTTGTAACACGAGCGAGCGTATCAGAAATTTGACATAAATCGTGCTCAATCAAACGAACTCTGTGAGTTAAATAGTGATACATAATAAGTGCGGGTATTGCGACCATTAAACCTGCAAGTGTTGTAAGCAATGCCTCTGCAATACCTGGAGCAACAGTTACAATATCTGCTGTATGTTTTTGAGCAATACTCATAAATGAATGCATCAATCCCCATACTGTACCAAACAAACCAATTAAAGGACCACACGCTGCAGCAATAAAAAGAATTAACAAGTAAGATGATTCTTGAAAAACTAATTCATCAATCATTGCATAACGCTGATAATCAAGATCTTCTTGCTCATAGTATTCAAGTTTTTTATTACCTAATGATTTTCTTGCATTCATATATTCAGATAGTAATTTCCTTCCATATAATGATTGATTTTCATATAAAAAGTTAGTAATATCTTTGTGCGTATGAACAGTATCTATTTTTGCAACAAGTTTATCTAATTGTTTACTTTTCTCGCTCAGCTGAACCCATTTGTAAAAAATTACCGTCCAACAAAGAATCGAAACTAACAAAAGACCAAACATGATAATTTTTGTAATAAAGTCTGATTGTGCAAGTAAATGCCATAAAGCATTCCCAAATAAAAATTTCATATACATACCCTTTTAAGTATCAGTAAAAATATATAGTAATGAATCAAAGTGTACCGAATTATTAAAAAATAAAAATATATAAAATAAAGAAACAATCATGAAACTACTTTCACTTTTTTCTATTTTTCTTATAAGCAATGCTTTTGGATTAGATTCAACTTTAATAACTGATAAAAAAACAACCGAGATCTCATCATTACTTAAAAAAATAGAACTCGCCCGAGAACACAATTTAAATAAAAAAAATGAACAATATTTTGATCAAAAAGTAACCATTGGCGTTCATCCAATCGCAACTATTCATGATATTTTTTGTTTAGAATTAGAATGCAAAGAAAGATCAAATTCTCAATGGGAAAAAAGAACAATATGGTTAAGCTCTCGTAATCGTGACATGTGGAATAGATACACATTTTTTGCAATAAAAAACGCCTGCTTTGTTCCCTTCAGTCAATCTGATATTCCACATGATATAGCTATCTATGACTATACAAAAATAAAACAAATTCATGCGAGAATACCACTTTTGGATACAAATAAAGGTCAATTTTTAATTACCTTTAAAAAAGATTCTTCTCGAGCTTACCTAACAACTTTTTAGTTTATTTATAAAAAACTGCTCGTATTCTTTTTTTAATCTCACTATGGCTTACATTAATCTCTTGAGGTAATGCCCCCGTAAAAACAACATTTTTGTCTTTGCTCTTCACTTTATTCTTAATTTTTTCTGGGTACACACATGCAATAGTTCGCTTTTTTTTATCTACTTCTATATGCGGATATTCAACAGAAAAAGGAATATCTTCCAAATTTAGATCTTCAAGATTATGAGATGGAACAAGTAGATGAGATTCATATAATTTTTTATTTTGCAGATGATCATACCCTACTACAAAATCACCTTCTTTTTGTGTAACCGGATCCATATCATGAATAACTACAGCGCTTGTTTCGAGCGGCAACGGCTTACCATCTGATGATGGCAATAAAAGACCAAAAGTACTCATATAAAGATACCTATAGGTATAACGCATAGGCCGTTTTTCTGTATCAGTCCAATCAACCTGAAGCCCCTTACCATCAAACGTTTTTATATTCAGAAACTCATCATCTTCTTGATCAATCACAATCCAATTAAAAGGAATATCAACATAATGAGTTGCAACTTTTTCTGCACCACGTGGCCGCGCAACCATACGCAAAAGATTAACTGGTTTTGTTGCAAGTATAGAAAATTCAGGATCGGGCCAAGGGCATTGATAGGTAATATTTTGCTCAGGTTCCTTTGCACTTATAAAGTTATTACATAAAAAAATAGTTATAATAAAGACTTTTTGCATTGAATCACCCTTTTTTTAAGTTCATTTTTATCAACTATACCATGCTCTATTTGCATCGCATAAGCATCCTTTAAAAACTTTCCCATTTCAGGGCCAGGCGCCATAAGATCGCACAAATCTTTCCCTGTTAAAACCGGCTTTTCAGGCTGATATAAAACGCCATATTTTTCTGCTTGCGCTAAAAATTTTTCAAGTAATGGTTCTTTAAATTCAAACAAAGGTCCTGTTTTAGACGGATTTCTTCCTGATTTATCACATAAAACTAATAATCCTAATTCTGCGCATGATATTTCTGGAGCAAGCCTCAAAGCAAGCCGTTTATATGCCGCTGATCCAGCATTATTTTTAACAAGTGAAAATGGAGTCATATGCCAACGGACCAGTTTTGTTATATGACTTTCTAAACTTTGTACTTTGCATATAACAGCAAGTACTTTTTGAGCAAGCCCAACACCTTTAACATCATGACCTAAAGAACGAATTCTTCCGTCAACATGCTGTGTTGCCTCTGATTTTCCCAGATCATGACAAAGTGCGGCAAGCGTCATAACATATCTATCTTGATCATTATTATATTCTTGCAATGCTGCAGCATCAACCGCTTGTTTTGTATGCTCAAATACATCACCTTCAGGATGCCACTCTTTATCTTGTTCAAGCCCAATAAGTGCATACAATTCAGGCAATATTTTTTTAAGTCGGCCTGTATCTGCAAGCCACTGCAACCCAAGCGATGGCTTTTTACCAAGTACCAACAATTTATAAAATTCTTCTGTTATTCTTTCGTGAGAAAGGCCTGACAAATCCATTGTTTTACCAATTTCGTAAAGTTGAGCGTCAGGAACAAATTCAAACCGGGCCATAAATTGCATAACTCTGAAATACCGCAACGGATCCTCTTTAAAAAAATCTTTATTAGGCACTTTTAGCACTTTATTTTCTAAATCTGCAAGACCTCCAAAAGGATCAATCAACTGACCCGAAATAAGGTCAATTCCCATAGCATTAACGGTAAGATCTCTGCGAGCAAAAGCTTGTTGATAGTCAAGATCTTGGTTCAATACAGTAAGAGGCTTTCTCCCTGGTCCATCAGTACGTGGCAAAGAAAAATCAACAGCAAGTCCATCGATACGCAAAACGCCAAAAACTTTTCCCATTTTTCTAACAACACCATATTTGCGTAAAATAGTTTCAAGATCTTGTAAAGAAATTCCGTACACTTCTATATCCAAATCTTTAACAGGCATATTCAAAAATGCATCTCGTACTATTCCACCAACAATAACCAACCGTGCATCTGATGAAAAGAGAGTTATATCATTCATTATTTTTTCAATCACAGGAAATTGATCGTAGATTTGTTGCATTACTTTTTGCACAATTTGTACAACTTTTGTAGAATTCATAATCTTATATACTTTCTAATTTTAAAAAGGACACGTATGAAAAAATTTTTTCTCATTCTCACTCTTACACTTAACACATCACTACTTAATGCTCGTTTTTTGAGCAATATTACTGACTGGTTTTCGGGGACTCAACATGAAACCGACTCTTCTAAACATATGCTGACTGATAAAGAAAATCACGTTAAAGTTGTAAATTTCACAGGCGACATCGAAATAAAAACATGGAATAAAAACGAAGTTTTACTCGAAACAACCAAAAGTGGCACTATCGACGATCTAGAAGAAACAAGAATTGATGTAAAAAATACCAAAACTGGTTTAGTCATCAAAACAATAGAACAATCAACAGGCGCATGCCGCGTTGACTACTCACTCATTATCCCTAAACGCTGCTCTATTGATATACAAACAGAAAAAGGCAATATAACTATCTCTAATGTTACTCAACCAATTACTGCAAAAACCTATAAAGGTTCCATCAAAATTAATGGTGCAAAAACCATTAAAGCAGAAACTAAATATGGAAACATTGATATAGAAGCTGCCGACCTTAAAAAGAGTGATAAAGTTCTTGCATTCAGTACTAAAGGAAACGTCAAATTAAGCATTCCAGAAAACACTAACGCAACATTGTATGCAAAAACATCACGCGGGAAAGTAACCACTGAACAAAAAGTACTCCTTAAAGATGTAAGTACAGAAATTTCTAATAAAGCCCTTGCATCATTACGCAAAGACATTCAAGGGTCACTTGGAAATACTGAAGGCTGTGAAGTTAGATTATATACCGACTTTGGAAATGTAAAAGTACAACGCGCATGATATCAAAAAAAATAAAAAACTTACTCAAAATTTCACTACTTATTAGTGGAACAATCGCATGCACTATTGGTGGCATGTACATGTTTAGCCGTATGATCTGCAAAAAAAATAGTACTTCAACTCAAAAAACCTGCTGTTCGCATAGCCATCATCACAATCACCACGACCATAACGATTCTCATGAAGAAAACACGAAAGAATAATTATGAAAAAACTATTACTCTGCCTTACATTATTCACTAACCACATGGTTGAAGCAAAAACTTCATCATCAGATAAATCATTTAAAACTATCCTAAAAAACCCTAAAGTTAAAAAAGAACTTACAGAAGTAAAAAAAGCTGCGGTACTTCTGGGTATCTCTGTAGCAAGTTTATATGCTAGCCAATACATACGTACCTATACCGAAAAAAAAATCCCGGCTCTTTCACCAATGCTTGACATCACAGGATTACTTGCTGTTTTCAATACCTGGTATTACATAATCAAAACACCATATAAAGCATTTAAAGTTTGTGAAAACATTGTTAATGTTGCATTTGATGATGAAGAAGAATTAAAAGAAGTAAAATCAGAATCTGCGGCATAACCACATACGTATATAAAGTAAAAAGGCACTTTAATCGGTGCCTTTTTTATTATGCTCAATTTTAAAAAAACGATATGAATGAGCAATAAATACAGCCCTACTTCGCCGATCCATCCTACACCAAGTCATCGGAGGACTAGGCTACGAAGAGCATACTTCGCTTTTAGTAATCAATATTTTTGAGGTAACTAGAGCAATAGTGTTGTGGCCTGCCATATGTAATTCAGAATGAGCGAAGTATGGTGGAGCTAAGCGGGCTCGAACCGCTGACCTCACGAATGCCATCCGTGCGCTCTACCAACTGAGCTATAGCCCCAAACAAAAGTTTCAAACTTTTAAATATTTTTTCACATTGTTTATTGAAAAAAAAGAAGTATAGTAAGTGTAAATAATCGTATATAAAATGCAACTGCTTACTTATAAAGGAAGTTATTATGAAAAAAATAATGATATTCACAATGCTTTTTTCTCATACCTTAATTTCTCCATTTATCATAAAACATTCAATCGAAGAAACATCACCCACCAATATCACCATAACCATTCCCATTACACTAGAACCACACGAACTTATTAATGAGCAACACATTATTCTTTCAGTTGACCATCCTGACATCATTTTAAAAAGCTGGAATATTGATAAAAAACCTATTTTATCCTATAGCCCAACACTCAAAGAACATGTTATGGTCTACGATCAACCATTCATCATCACGGCACTTGCAGAAAAAACAAATGATGAACCAAGTGCAGAAACAAATTTGCATATAACAGTAGCATCTTCAACCTATCTTGAACCTGAAGAAGTTCTAATTCCACTTACCTTTAAAGCAACACTTACTCCATCAGATAGAACTGTATCTGATGAAGTTGGTACCATGGATACTCAAGAAAAAACTGTAACTACTACTCGCGAAAAAAATAGCTCTTTCTTTTCACGCCTCATCCACATTTCATATAAAGAGACTATCAAAAAAATTCTTATCGAAACTGATTCTCTTGCATTGCAACTTCTACTAGCATTCATTTTAGGGCTTTTACTCAGTTTAACACCTTGCATTTATCCTATGATTCCCATCACCTTAGGTGTTTTACAATCTCAAGCGCAAGCATCATTATGGCGTAATTTCTTTATTGCACTTTGCTATACTGTTGGTCTTGCAAGCACCTTCTCTCTCATGGGGCTCCTAGCTGCAAGTTCGGGTCAAGCATTTGGGTACCTCATGGTTAACCCAATCTTTGTACTCTTCATTGTAGCTTTTTTATGCTATTTTGCGTTCTCTCTTTTTGGATTTTACAACTTATATATTCCACGTTTTATGCAAAATAAAAGTTCTGTTTCTAAATCTGGATCAGCATTTTCTGCATTCTTTTTTGGTATGGCAAGTGGCTCTGTTGCATCACCCTGCGTTTCTCCAGGACTTGCACTAATTTTAACTATTGTTGCTGCACTTGGTAGTAAATTTTTAGGATTCTTACTGTTATTTGCTTTTGGTTTTGGAATTAGCACTCCACTACTAATACTAGGAACATTCTCAGGATCAATTACTCTTCTTCCTAAAGCCGGCATGTGGATGCTAGAAGTTCAAAAAATATTTGGCTTTATGCTTCTTGCAATGGCACTTTATTATCTTAATAATATCATGCCTTTTTTTGTTACAATGACACTGGTAACAAGTCTTTGTATTTTTATTGGTATTCATTATTTTTACTCAATAAAAACTACCGATACCTTACTTTGGAAAACACTCAAAAATCTTATTGGATTTGCTGCTATTATTGGTGGCGTTATGACAGGTATTCAAGCCGTAGAAGCATGGTACCATCCAAAGGAAACATTATCATTTGAATCAACCTGGTACACCAACTATCAAGAAGCTCTTGCTGAAGCAAAAGCAACCAATAAACTTCTCTTTATTGATGCATGGACTCCTTACTGTTCACTTTGCAAAGGCATTACCAATAAACTCCTCAAAAGCAATCCAGTTTCTGAAGTTCTTAAAGAAAAATATATCATTCTCTCTGTTGATGCATCAGACGCATTTACTGAACCATATGCAACAACACGCAAAAAGTTCAACATCACTGGTGTTCCTTATTTGGTTGTTGTTGATCCAGCAACTGAAGCCGAAATTAAACATTGGCAAGGTGAAATGTACGATATGACTATTGAAGAAGTAAGAAAGGTCCTTACGGACCTTTCCTCTGAATCTGAAAATGTTTCTGAAAATTCTAAGCAGCAATCTTCGCCAGAAAATATTCAATAATAACAACGATTATTCGTATTTGTTACCATGATCTTTTGGATGATTACGCGCATCGATAGCTCGTTCCTTATCTTTTTTTGCTTCATGCACTGCTTTATCTACCGTTGCATCTATTTGCAAATATAAATCAGGGCCTTCCGAATGAACATTAATTTGATGATGTTTGCTGTTGATGCGAAGCTCAACTTTATGATGATGGTGTTGACGTGCAGCTTCAAGAACTAAATCCACATACAATGGCTCTGGTTCTTTTTGGAGAAAGCGTTCTAACTTTTCCATTTTTTTAGAAGCATATTCTTCCATCGCATTAGAATGTTCCATTCCACGAAATGCTATACGTATTTTCATTATGTACTCCTTATACTGAAAACCAGGAACTAATGAGCAACAAGATAGTGTAATTTCAGTAAAAAACAATTTATGCCATCAACCGTTTTTGAGTTCCAATATAAAAAACCGTTACGCCAAATAATACGTAACAATAATAAATCTCTGGAACAACACTCAGTGGAGAAATTTCGCCAATTGAACTTGCAAGCAAAACTTGTGCCCCATATGGAATAAGACCTTGAACCACACATGAAAATATATCAAGCCACGCTGCAGTATAATGGGTTGGTATCTTATGCCTACTAGCGATATCTTTTGCAATCTGACCACTAAAAACAATAGCTACCGTATTATTTGCCATACACATATCACAAACACTGACCAATGCACCGATAAGATATTGACCTGTCTTACTACTTTTTGCAGAGCCAACACAGCGCTCAAGCAACCTACCAAGTGCGGCCAATGCAGCCGCAGAAAGCCCAGAAAGACCTCCGACAAGAAGAGAAAGTAACGCAATTTCATGCATACTAACGCATCCTGCATCAATATCTTTTCCAAATGCTATAAGGGAATAACCATGATGCACATAGCCAATAAGCCATGCACACATAAGAGCAAGAACCAATACTACAAAGGGATTTAATCCCGCAAATGCAAGTGCTATCAAAAAAATATAAGGAATCATAAGAAACATAGATGCTGCTTGCGGCTCAAGCATAACTCCATCATGAGATATAAATAATAATATACCAATCGTTATTACCGCAGCAGTAATTGCAACAATGGCATTAATTTTAAATTTCTTTCTCATATCAGCACCTTGAGAAAGTACCGCTGCAATGGTTGTATCAGAAATCATAGAAAGGCTATCACCAAACATCGATCCGCCCACTACTGTTGCCATGGCAAGTGTCATAGAAAATGCTCCACTATGTGCAAGAGCTGCTGCTATAGGTGCACAGGTTGCAATAGTTCCCATAGAAGTTCCAATTGCTGTTGATATTGCTGCACATGCAATAAAAATACCAATAATCAAAAACTGGGAAGGGATACATGAAACTGCAAGGCCAACTACTGCATCAACACTTCCAATGGCAGAAGTTACCGTTCCAAATGCCCCTGCTAAAAAGAACAAAATACACATGGTAATAATATCTGAATGGCGCACACCATCAATAAAAGCTTTCATGCGATCATTATGGGACCCTTTATAAAGTATCCATGCAAGCATTAAAGCTGGTAAAATAGAAACTGTTGGCGATACTTGATAAAAAGCTTTTTCTATACCAAGCCACGTAAAATAGATTCCAGATCCAACATACGTCCCAACAAACACAAAAATGGGTGTAAAACTTAACAGACTATTCATTACTATTCCTTACAAAAAACTATTGAAAACAATTTATCCTTGAAATCTCGAAGCTCAAGTTCGAATTTTCAAGGATAAATTATAAAAAACTAAAGATAAATACTTCTAACTACTAATCAAAAAACATTCTGCGTAAGTTAAACTTAACTGGAACGCTCTTAAGATTGTGCTCTTTACGCAAGATATTTTCAAAGAAACTAAGCTGGCTGCTTTCAAACCAATCAGGTTCGTTTACATTCAAACGAATAAGAAGTGGCTTAATACCAACCTGCTTTGCAGAGAACATCTTTAGGCGTTGCTTATTATGATAAAGCGGAGTCCGTTCAAGACCATCTTTAAATATCATAGTAAGATGCGCAGGAGAGAAGTTTTGTGTATAACGTTCCCAAACTTCTTTAACAAGTGGCAAAATTTTTCCAATATTATGACCTGTTTCACATGAGATATTAAGTACTTCTATTTTGCGAAGTAAATGCTCATATTCTTCAGTATCATACTTCCATTGTTCTTGAATATCTTCAGTAACCAAATCGTGCTTATTACGTATAATAATCAGCGCTTTACCTTGCTCAAAAACATACGATGCTAGTTTAAGTTCTTGATGTGCAAGTTGAGCTTCATGAGCATCAATAAGAAGTAATACAATATCTGCCTCGCGCACTGCACCAAAAGATGTTTTTACCATCATTTCTTCAATGGTTTCATCCACTGAACGTTGGCGACGAATACCAGCTGTATCCATAACCTCAATTGTTTCTTTATAAAATTGCATACGATCACGAACAGCTTCACGCGTTGTACCAGCAATTTCAGAAACCAATGATCTATCTTTTTGAAGTAATGCATTCATTAATGACGATTTACCAACATTTGGTTTACCTAATAATACAACTTTGTATCCAGGTTCTTCATCCGGAATATCTTCTTGTGCTGGTAAATTTCCAAGAATACCTTCGCAAATATCAGCTATCCCTGTACCATGCTGTGCAGAAATTAAAATAGTATTATCGTATCCAAAACCGAGTGCTATAAATTCACTTTCATTTTCCTGAGCAGCATGCGTATCGCCTTTATTAATCAAAAGTAAGGTTGGCTTTTTGAGTTTGTGCACAAAACGAGCAAGTGTTTGATCTTCTCCCGTTACACCAGCTGCACCATCCACTACAAAAAGTACCACATCTGATGACTCTAAAACCTGAACGGCTCGTTCACGAATTGCTTCAGTTAAAAAATCGAGACCCTTTTTAAAATCGATACCGCCTGTGTCAATCAATTCAAATGAACGATCTTTCCAAGTAACGGTATCAGCAATAAAGTCTCGTGTTACACCCATATAATCAAGGGTCATACTTTTAACTGATGTTGAAAGGCGATTAAATAACGTAGACTTTCCCACGTTAGTTCTGCCAATAATAACTACTTTATTAAGTTTTTTCATAAAGATTCCTGCTTATTTTTTTCTTCCACTTCCACAACTGTGCCACCAAACGTGTCGAGCAGCATATTTGCAGTTTTCCATGTTTCTTTATCTGAAACATCAACCATTTTTTCACGAATTTTTTCTAAACCTTGCGTACCTTTTTTTGCACCAAATGAAGATACTTGCCGTGGCTCAGACTGTACTACTGCAACTTTTTGTTTTTCTATAATTGGTGTTTGCACCTTTCCAGATGGAACTCCATCTTCAAATAATGCATTACATTCTGCCGTACTACCAAAAATTTCTTTAAGCAGGGGCTGCCAAATAGATTTTGTCTCTTGCAACCATTCACCATAAAACTTTGTAGCTAAAGGGAATATTACAGTAACACCACCAGTTTGTGCATCATGAGCTTTAAAATATCCTTGTTTAAATATCGATTTAAGCAATGGATCACTCAGAGTTTCTATTTTACTCGTAAACAAATTCCATCGTTCATCTACTACGCTTGTATCTTGCTGATCTACCTGCACATCTTGAAATACCCCAGTATCTGTTACTTCCAAAACTGCATTCGATTGCCCTACTATTACAGATTCTTTTCTTGATTCAGGCTGCTGCGATGCAACATGCATAGAAGATACAATACCAACTGTCTGTACCAATGGTTTATTTTGACCGATCATAGTCAATACCATTAAACTTAAAACACCTTCTTGTGCGGTACTTTTAAGTAAAATCACTTCGTAATCATAAAGAATTTGTAAACACGCAACTAATGTTCCAATTTTTTGTATTTGCGCATAACCCATTATACGATTCATATCATTGTAACGAGCACATGGCTTGACTGAATTTTTTACAGCAAGCAGTGATCTAATCAATTCTTGTAATTTTTGCCATACCAGCAAAGAAGTATAACGCCCTTCATGAACAGCACTTAAAATAGACATACACTGCTCAACATTTTTCTGCACAATTGCATCAAACAAATCCAACAATAACGATTCCGGCATATGCCCAAGAACCGTAAGTACTCCGTCATGCGTCACACGTGTATGAGAAAAACGAACTTGTTCAAGAAGATTTAATGCATCACGAGCAGAACCTTCAGTTTCTTGCACAATCGTTTGAAGTGCAGAAAGTTCCGCATCTATTTTTTCTACTGTGCATACTTCTTCTAAATGCTTAACTAATGCATCACTGCCAATAGCAGTAAAAAACAGCTGAAAGCATCGAGACCGTACTGTTTCTAAAATTTTTTCTGGATCCGTTGTTGCAAGCATAAAAACCACCGAAGCTGGTGGTTCTTCTAAAATTTTTAAGAATGCATTAAATGCTGCTTTACTGAGCATATGAGCTTCATCTATAAGATAAACTCTTTTAGTTCCCATAACCGGCAATAAGGCTGCTGCATCAATAATATTGCGAACATTATCAACCCCCGTATGGGAAGCTGCATCAATTTCTATAAAATCTGGGTGATTACCGCTCGCCATTGACTGACAAGAGGTGCAAGTTAAGCAAGGGACTTTGTAAATTTTTGGGTCTTTTTTAAAATCATCAAGAGCCTGACAATTGAGTGCCGCTGCAAAAATACGTGCTGTTGTAGTTTTTCCACATCCTCGCTGACCCGAAAAAAGGTAAACTGGAAATATCTGACCCTTGTACAAACTATTTTGCAACATACGGACAGGTAGTCCTTGACCTACCACTTGATCAAATTGTTTAGAACGCCATTTACGGGCAAGATTAAGCGCGGCAGTAACCATATACAGCCTTTACCAAAATAAAAAAAACATAATTAAGTAATCAGTATACGTCAGAGGTGATAATCACGCAATTTTGGTACGCTTTTCTTCTTCATCTTCCAAATCTTTATCTTTTTTCTTCTTTTTGGACAGCGCATACTGAACTTTTGTATAAACCACAAGACCAAGAAAAACAAAAAAACAAGCCCATCTATCCTGTAAAATAGTGTTGCTTGTTGAAAAAAATGATTTTTTAATCCTATCTTGCAAATTAACTGCACCTTGTTTAGAAATCTCAACAGTCTTTTCTACAATGCTCTTCTTAACAGAATTCGGCTGCTCTTCTGCTACTACGGACTGGGACACTATAAAACAACAAGCTAAAAATAATACTATTTTTTTCACTAAAAGAACCTTTCTAATACATAATTAATATGCGTGAACGCATCCAGTAGAAGATGAACGTACATTATAAAGTATCCAATCATAATTTTGCTTCAATTCAGTATGAGCCACTTCAATCGCTTCTACTGTACTGTAAATTTCTTGTTTTAAAGCAAAAAATTCTTCTGTTTGATACTTTTCAATAGTGTTTAATAACTGACAAATATCTCCCAATTTTACTTTTAAATTGATAAATCCTGAATCGGCTAATGCAACATAGTTACTTTTATCTTTATATAATTTTTTAATACTTTTAATACGTTCATTACCTTGCTCAGTCAAAACAATAGTCAATAATTTTTTGTCTGAACGACTTACCGATCTTGCAATAAGCTCAGGCTTTTCATCGCGATAATACATATAGCCTGCAAATGATCCAACAAGCGTGCCTGCGCCTACCTGTTTTATAAATGGCACAACTGAATATGGCACCGTTTCATGCGCCTCCATATCAGCAGTACGTAGTACATAAAAAGCAATTGCCCCAAAACAAAAACCCACTACAGCACTTGCAAAAGTTGTACGCTTAATATCATCTGCAGATGTTGTACATTGATCCATAACAGTATCAAAAACAGTTGTTTTTGGCATGTTATTGGGCTCAAAAGCGCTTGTTATTCCAATAAAAACAAATACGCAAAATAACAATATTTTTTTCATAATAAAGACTCCATTTATAAAAATAAATCTGCTCAATACCTAGACTACCAGAATCACCAAGCTTGAGCAAAAGCCCCCGACCTGAACACAGATAAGCTTATATTTTTATAAAATAGCATCTATACAAAAACTACGGAGTATTTAGAATTAATTAGCTATAAGCATAAACTCAAAAGTGAGCTCCCTCCATGTTTCCTATCACCATTATCGACCTTACCCATACACTCAATTCAACTATTCCAACATGGGCAGGAGAGCAAGGTTTTACTCTTTCTACGCTACTTACGTATGAAAATTGCACTACCACTACTAAATTTCATGTCCAAAAAATGATGCTAGAAAATGGCGTTGGAACTCATATGGATGCCCCAGCTCACTGCATCACTGGCGGCAAAACTATTGCAGACTATACACCTCAAGAACTTTTTCTGGAGTGTATCACCCTTGATTTTTCTGAAAATATTTCCTCACCTGATCACGTCATTTCAATTAATGATCTTATGAATCATCAGCATATCGATACAATTATAAAGGGTTATTTTGTGCTAATTCATACCAGCTGGAGCAAGCGATGGAACGATGCAGATACCTACAGAAACAATCTAGTTTTTCCAACAATTTCTATTGAAGTTGCACAATTTTTAGCTGACAAATCTATCGCTGGCATTGGCATTGATACCTTAAGCATTGACCAACCACAAACATTTGAATATCCCCAATCTGCTCATACTATTTTTTTAAAAAAGGGTATTTTTATTATAGAAAATGTTGCGAATGCACATTGTATGCCAACCAATGGTGCTCATATTTTAATTGCACCACTCAAAATAGAACATGCAACTGAAGCTCCCGTTCGTCTTTTAGGCTTCATCTTTTAAAAAACTATCTTTATGATATTTCTGACAATGTTCGAGCTCTGCTTTTTACTACACAATCTAATGGCTCTATTGGTTGATACATACTCAGCAATAATTGCGTACAATCGTGAGATCCAAATGAACGAACCATGCTAAAAAAAGATTTCCCTTTTTCATCTTTTTGATAAGGATTTGCACCAAGAGCAAGTAATTTCTTAAGCCCTTCGGTGCAAGTATGAAACCCTTTTCTATTAACCATTCCAATTAAAGCAGCACTCAGATGCTTTAATTGATTAAGCGCACCACATCGAATTATATACCCTGCATGTTCAAAATTTTCCACAGCGTATGCCTTAGTGAGCGCTGATTCTCCATTGTCATAATCTACTGCATTTGCATCTGCATACTGATTAAATAAATTATACGCTTCTTCATGATCAAATTTATCTGACGATTCTGCCCATACAAACAATTTTTTATTAATCAACCGTTGCATCTGTGTATCAGGAAAATATCCACCAGCATTAAGAAGCGCATGCAATCCTTCAATATTTCTATTTTTAGAAAGATACTGGCAAGGTGCTGTATCATCAATAAAGGTAATTTTAGGATTTGCTCCTAAAGCCAATATCTTGGTAATGTTATAACCATTTCTATCATGCATACAATAATAACCCAAAATATTATTCAGAAATTTCTGATCAGTAGCACCTGCTTCAATCAATAATGCAGCGCAATCAAATCTATCATGTAAAAGAGCTTTCTTTAAAACAGATATACCTTGTACATCAACTACATTTGGATTTGCACCTGAATTCAAGGCTTTTTTTACATTTAATAAAGTAAAATTCCATGCAGAAGAAACCTCAAATACTAATTTTTTATCTTTTTCCCTTTGTTCGGCAGTATCTTCATATACTTTTTGCGCACCTTGCACACTACAAAAAATAGTTGTCACTAACATGAGATATTTAAACATTGTGAGCTTTATTTCACTATTACAAAGCATGACATATTTTACTATCAAAAAAATTATACCATTCTTGTAAATAAACGTACAAAACGCTTACATATCAACATAACTTGAGCTTGCGACTTTAAAAAAATACCCAACTGCGCATAGCTACACTTATTACTCCGCTTCAAACAAATCTACTCTCATATCCTAAGGCATATATTCGCTACCCCGCAATTGACATATCACCCCTCTGCGATAAACTCTCTATTAGTAATATTAATACTAACTTTTTTTATAAATGGAGTTTATTATGTTTAAACATATAGCACTTGCATCATTTTTAGTTATGTCACAAGCAGCACACGGAGCTGATAATACTATTCCAGTAGCAGCACCTACTGCTGTAGAATATAAATCAGTTAATGCACAAAGAATTGAATGGTTAAAATCACAAAAAATTGCGATAGAAAAAGAATACTTTCAATTACATGTAGAAAAAAAATATGAACATAATATTTTTAATTTGATAAACAAAGATTCTCATACAGAAAAACTCAAAGAACTTACAAATCGCCACAACTCGGCTCATGACCAGCTAAAAAAAATTAGAGCAAAAAAATAATTTCAGAATGTTATATAAGAGCAACCGAATGCCATGTCACTCTTCCTGAGTGATTGGCATAGCAAAGTAAAACGAATGCGTAAAGGTTGAGGCACCAAATGTACAATAACTTAATAGCATAACAAGTCTGAGCCGAGATGAAATCGAAGGCAAAGGTTTGAGTTTGAGCGAAATATCTAAATAGGTCTGGATTAGAAAGGTGAGCTGGTCCCCACCTTTCCCCCTCCGCGGGAAGCGGGGAAAGATTTTTAATTAAAATTTAAGAATTGATTGTTAAGTAAAAATCATAATTCGTTTGTAGTTCATTGCGTATATTCCTCCAAAATAGTTTCCATACAGGTAAGAAAAGCTCCATGACGATCTACTTTTTCCCCATCTTCTAGCGACCAATACGCAGAAGTAAATGCCTGCAAATACACCCACTGGCACACACGCTTTGCATCATAACCAAAGTAATCTGAAAAGATCTTAATTCGATTAATAATAATCTCTTTTATATGTGGCATAGTAATAAGTGTTGTCAGAGGATTGCGTATAAAAACGGCCATATCATATCCAGGATCACCAATCATACCTTCAGGATCAATGGCATAATATGTGTGTGATGCACCCAATAAAATATTACCATGATGAAAATCACCATGCAAAAGAACAACATGAGTATACGGTTCATTTTTCAGTAAAAGCTCTCGCAAATGCCGAGCCTTACTGGTAAAAGGTGCTAATATCGCAAAATTATATTCAAAATGAGGAATCACATCGTTAAGACATGAAAATTTTGCATCAGATACTAAAGGAACTGTATGAAGTTGTTGCAATAACTTAACTGCGCATTGTGTTGCTTGCTTATCATCAGAAAGTATCATGCCGGCAAGCGTAGTTCCTGGAATAATTTTTTGCAGTAACAAAGCCCCCAAGTCTTGATCATATGCGAGCAACGTAACAGCTCGATACTGTTGAGTTGCTTGCAGTGCATCAACTTCTCTTTGTATCAAAACTCGATCATACACAGAACAACGCAACTTTAAAATAATATGGTTTGCACCCTGAAAACCTGAAAGTACATAGTTATACGTAAGATCATCAACAGGTTCCAAATCCGTAAGGCTCCATTTCTGAGCGCACTGATTAACAAGATGAGGTAATTGATCAAGCCACTTTCGGCCAACCTCTTTGTACCTTATAATAATACCTTGTTTAAATTCATCTAACCCAGACATAACACTTTCCTTACTTAACCTCTGCGCATTGTTGCGTATGCAAATAATGAATTCTATTAAGCTCAATATGATCTTTAATTAAAATCCATGTAAGACATAAAAAAGGCACGCATGTTTAGTGCGTACCTTTCTTGATTTTCTATGAAACTTTGCAACCAAATCACGCTGGAGCCTTGGCGTAAGCGGATGGTGGAGAGAGAGGGATTCGAACCCTCGATACCCTTTTCAGAATATACACGATTTCCAATCGTGCTCTTTCGACCACTCAGACATCTCTCCTGACATTTCAATTACTTTTTAGGAGCAGCTTTAGATGCAGCTTTTTTAGGAGCGGCTTTTACTTCTGCTTTTTTTTCTACAGCAGCAGGAGTAGCTTCTACCTTTGTAGTCTTAATTTCTGCTTTTTTTGCAGTTTCAGCAGCAGCTTTTACTTCTGCAGCCTTAACTTCAACAGCTCTACGTTCCGCTTTTTTCTTTTCGCGTAACATTTCTTGTTCTTTTTCTACTTCAGCTTTTTTTGCATCAGCAATTACTTTTCCACGAAGCGCAGCTTCTTGAAGGTAATCAATAACAAGCTTTATTGCCTTAGGGGAGTCATCATTTGCTGGGATTACGTAATCAATTCCCAATGGATCACAATTAGTATCAACTAATGCAATAACAGGAATTCCGAGCATTGCAGCTTCTTTAATAGCTGATTGTTCTTTACGTACGTCAACCGCAATAATAGCACCAACAGGCCAAGCCATGTTAACGATACCGCCAATGTTCTTTTCTAGACGGGAAACCATCTTTTGGAAAACTGAAAATTCTTTTTTGGTGTAACGAGTTCTATCTGCTTTAGCAATAACATCTTTAAGATGTAAGTACTTAGTTACAGATTTTTTAACTTGAGAATTGTTTGTTAAAGTACCACCAATCCAACGGTGAGTTACAAAGGGCATTCCAACTGCTTTACCTGCATCAGTAACAATAGTTTGTGCTGGTTTTTTAGTACCAAGCCACATAACTGTTTTACCTTCAGCAACAATAGTTTCCAAAAACTTAGCAGCTTTTTCTAAATGAACTGCTGTTTTTGCAACGTTGATTAAATGAATACCACCTTTTTCACCCCAGATATAAGGCGCCATACGTGGGCACCAGCGGGATGATTGATGTCCGAAATGAACACCAGCTTTAACGAGCTCTCTGAAATCTATCATGTGAATGACCTTCTCCAGGGTTTTATCCTTCACTTCCCGGCCTCTTATTTCTTAAAGATGCCACCCTGATAGGGAAAGTGAGTGTTAAACTAATGACCTAAAGTGTAGCTCATAACCATTTTTTTGCAAATCGGATTACTCGCCCTCAGCTCCAATAACTTGTCCATTTTTAATAGCTTTTTCATAGCGACGACCTAAGAAGTAAGCAACCGTCCACCATAAGCCTACGGTAACCCCTAAAAACGCCCCATACACTGAGCCTGATGCCCCGCTGACTAAAATATTAAAGGTTGATCCTGTGCCACGAGCAAACTTTTTACCAAAAGTATCGATCCAAGATTTTGATTTAAATTTAACATCCTTAACTGTTGGGATATAAAGCGCCTCAGTTACTGGCTGATTAAATGCATAATACACACCACGAAGTGCTATAAATGCTATTAAAATCCCCGTTGCTGAATCTGCATAAAAGAGATAGCACAATAATGCACCAATAACTGTTGGCATCACAAATAATGAAAAACGCTCACCTAAATATGAAACCAATAAACGGGTCCCCAATAAGGAAATAATAAGCCCAGTAAAATGCACATAAAAGGAACTTTTAAATAAAAAGCAACTGACGCCAGAAACTTCATTAGAAATTCCTTCTGCAACCCCAAGACGCATATAGGCAAGTATTGCATTCACCACTTCGTAAAAGAAAATGGTAGAAAATATTCCAAAAACGTAAGGATATTTAACTAAAAATGCAAGCCCAGACCACATACCAGTCTCATCTTTACCTTCTTTATGTTGTTGCTTTTCAAATTGATAAGCAGCCTCATAACCATGTAAATATTGACCTGGAATGGTACGCATCATATGCCAAATAATAAGAGGAACAGCCATAAGAAATAATGATGAAATAATCATCAAGAAACTATGAATTTTTGGTTCAGAAAAACCGAGACCATAATGATGATTATTATAAGCAAGTAAAAACCATGCAAGTCCCGACGTTGCCATACCGCCCAATTTTGAAGCAGAAATAAGCAAGCCATAATTCTTTTTTGCACTATCAGGAGTAGTAATTGAATTTAAAAATGCCCAAAAAACACTTACCACAAACGGAGAAAAACTTTCTATATAAAAATAATAAATCCATCCAAAAAACCAATAAATGGTATAGGGCGCTACTATAGAATGTCCAACACCACCATGTGTAATCACTGCCGCAGAAATAAGGCCTATAACACTATAAATAAGCGTTAAATAACAAAGCAATTGATAACGCCGAACTTTATCAACCATCTTTCCGTACAAAAGCACTAAAGGCACTAAACCAAGAATCGTTAATAATTTCGCATAAGGAACAAGTGCCTTACCACCCATTATATCCATAAAAAGAGAGTCTTTAAGCTCCTTAGTGATAGTATACGAACCAATAATTGCAAAAAAAACAGCGCCTAAATATAAAAACTTTGTACGCTCTTTTGCATCAATTTGCCATAACGATTTAATTGTTTGAACAATGCCTATACGCATTAGCAACCCCTTACGTAGAATAGTGCAACTCTATACATTCTTACCAACTCTTGCGCTTCAGACAAAAAAAAGGGCTTGCATGAAAAAACACGCAAAGCCCTTAATCTATAGCTAACTTCTCTTTTTTTAAAAATTTTTACCGATTTATAACAATCGTTTAGCATATCAGCTTATTCCCCTCAACTGCCCGCCTATGAATTTTGGCAACATATATGGCAGCAGCAATCCAAACACCGACTAATCCCAAACAAAACACTGAACTTATGAATATAAAACTAGATTGTAGCACAGGTCTCAGCATATGAACAGCAGAACCTAATCCTTTTGCTACTCTTGATCCAAACGTATCTATCCAAGATTTTGCCTTGTACTTCACATCAACTGATGTCGGCACATACAACTGCTCTCGCGTAGGCTTATCAAGAGCATAACTAATCCCCTTAAAGGAAACGAGCGTAATCATAAGAATTGCTAAATTATCGGTTGTTCCCATAATAAGAACCCCCAGCCCCACAGCTATTGGTAAAAATAATAATGACCGTGCAACACCAAGCCAACGAGCAACAGCCCCAAAACCAAGTAGTAAACTAATCAGTGCCACTAAATTTGCATATAAGGTGAGCTTAAAAAAGAATTCTATCAATTGACTTTTATCAACATATACATGCGCCGCTTTAATTTTAACATGATATTCTAAAACAATAATAATCATATCGCATAAGCTTATAATCGCTAAAATACCTAGCAGATACGATTGCTTACCTATTAGTTTAAGTCCTTCAAAGAAACCTGGCTTTTTAAAGACCTTTTCATGAGCTTTTTCGTAACAAAACCCTTTAAGAAGTTGCGGAGGAGTTACCCGCATAAACCAATACATCATGCCCGTCACCACAACAAGTCCAATTGCCACAACAGACATCACCAATAATGGACCCCATACAGAAACAAATGGATACAGACAAAGTGGGGCAAGAACACCGCCAAGTTGTGCTCCCAATATAATCAACCCATATCCTTGTTTTGCAGACTCTGGCGTTGAAATATCAGCCACAAATGACCAAAATAATGCAATTAAAAGTGAGATAAAAACTTCTGTAAATGCATACCAACCCCAACCAAGGGCAACTGAAGGAAAAAATTTCATTAAAAAGATAAATGCTGCAACGCTTGCACTGCCCAGAAGACATATTCCATAAAATACGGTATGCCGAGCAAAATAATCCACTACTCTACCGTACGCAAGAAGCGCAGGAATTAAGGACAATAAAGAGATCCAGCGGACATAAGGCAACCACTCAACGCCGACCATTGTTATAAAAACAACATCTTTAAGAGGATGCATCAAAGCACATAAAGAAATCATACAAGTAAAAATGAGTGCCAATCGTAAAAACTTTAGGCACTCATCTTTATTTTTAAAATTTCCCCATAAGGCGAAATTAAAAGACATGGGACAACTTTCTTAAAAAAAATAGTGTCCCATTATACTAGCATATTTTAGCAAACAGTGCGATTTTCTTTGATCGCTTGTGTATGAGTTTTACCCAAGAACATTGCTGCAAATACCCAAACCCCGATTAAACCAAAAGAGGTAACCAAGATAACGAGTGGGAAAAGTTCTGTTCCCAATGCTGCTTTACTGTCGTTAACAATAGATCCAAGACCTTTTGAAAAACGTGAACCGAATGCATCGATCCATGCTTTTGAGCGGTATTTAGAGTCTTTTGTTGTTGGAATGTAAAGTTGTTCTTTAGCCGGTTGGTTTAACGCATAGTTAACACCTTTTGAGAACACCATAATCATGAATGCAACATTCAAGAGAGGGTGTAAATTTAAGGTAATAACTGCTACACCAACTAAAATAGGAAGCATTAACAGTGTTCTTGTAAGTCCAAGCTTGCTACCAATTTTACCTGCACCAAAAATAACGCAGATAAACGCAACAGCATTAGTCCATACAGCATACTTAAACAAGTACCCGGTAAGAGCATCACCAGTGTAAGAACCTTTTGCCAATGTTTTAAATTGGAAATCCAAGAAGGTAACAATAATTTCATAAAATGAAACAACTACAAAAATACCAAGAAGGTAAGGACGAGTAAGTAAAAGCTTTAACCCTTCCATAAATCCTGGTTTTGGCTTTCCTTCTAAAGGAGCTTTCTTTTCGTCAGCTTGGAAACCTTGCATTTGTTCTTTTGATACGTTGTTCATGAAATACCAAACGATCACAGGAATCAAAGCCATTGCAACAACACAAATGATAGTTGCAATACCTGAACCATTAGCTGCAGCTTCTCCACCTTCTTCTGGCATTACCATTTGACCAAGTAGAGGCCCAACGATACCACCAAATTGAGCACCCAATACGATAAGTGGGTAACCACGTTTTGCAGCATCTGGAGTTGTTGTATCAGCCACAAAAGACCAGAACAACATAACCATAATTGATCCAAAGCTTTCTACAAATAAGTAAAAAGTCCAACCTAAATAACGGTCAGGGCTTGCTACAGTATTTTGCATACCGGTAGCTGGATCTAAAATTAATGCAGCAAAAATTGCAGCACCAATTGCATAGAAAATAGAAAGACCATAAAGCACTTGATGGCGCTTAAATGAACTTACCAAACGTTCGTAAATCATCACCAATGGGATAACTACAAACATTGAAAGAATCTTTGCTTTTGGCTGATAGTCTGTTCCAACCATCGTTAAGAATACGCCATCTTTTAAAGGACGTAACAACCAATAAGCACCAATGGTTAGACCAAAAAGCACAGAAAGAATCGAGAACTTTTTGCGTTCTTCTGAGCTTTCAAAGTTACTCCATATGGAAGTAAAAAATTTGACGACCATGAATCTTCACCCTTTCAGGTAGTTGCGGAGTTGTACATTCAATTTGCGCCTTAACTAACCTCTAAAACACATGCTTTAGTCGATTAAGAAAAGCTAACTGCTACCGTTTCAGAAAGCCTTAAACCAACTCCAAGATATTTAAGAACAGTCTAAAATCTATTATTTCAAAATAACTTTTTTATTTTAGTGTAAAAAAGAAGAAGCAACCATTTTTTATTCAAAAAACGATTGCTCCAGTAACTTTATCATATTTTAACAAACAATGCGATTTTCTTTAATCGCTTCTGCATGAGTTTTACCCAAAAAGATCGCTGCATAGGCCCAAACGCCTATTAAACCAAACGAAACAGTCAATGTACCAAGCACAAAAACATCTGGTCCCATAGACTTAAAGAGATCATGAATTACACCACCAAGGCTCTTTGAAGAACGCGATCCAAACATATCGATCCAAGATTTTGCTTTATATTTAGAATCTTTACTTGTTGGAATATACAGTTGCTCTTTTGCTGGTTGATTAAGAGAGTAATTAACACCTTTAAGAAGAACAACAAGCCAAAATACAACATTCAAAACAGGTATATAAGCAATTCCAAGCGCTGCAAGACCAACAATAATAGGCATGCATAGCAATGTTTTCGCTAGCCCCAATTTCTTACTAATCTTACCTGCACCAAGCGCTGCACATAGTAATGCTGTTAAATTGACCCAAACTGCATATTTCATCATAAACATGGTAAGGGCATCACCACCACCAACACTCGCCTTTGCAAGGCCTTTCATCTGAAATTCAAGAATTGTTGCAACAATTTCATACAAGGTTACAACAGCAAAAATACCAAGCAAATAAGGTCGGGTCAGTATCAACTGCAACCCTTCATAAAAGGTTGGCTTTGGTGGTTTACCTTCTATGGCAGCTTCATCACCATTAAAACCCTGCATCTGATCTTTGGAAACTGTAGTCATAAAATAATAGACCATAGCGGGAATAAATAAGAATGATACTGCTCCACAAGCAACCGCTGTCCCTGATCCAAAATTTTGCACAATATTACCACCGACAAAAGGGAAAAATACTGAACCAAATTGTGCACCAAGTATCACTAATGAATAGCCTCGTTTTGCTGATTCTGGCGCCGTAATATCAGATACAAACGACCAAAAGAAAGAAACCAATACTGAGCCAATTGTTTCTACAAACAGATAAAAAGCCCAACCTAAAATACGATCGGTACTTTCCACAGTATTAGCGATACCTGTTTCTGGATGCATAATGAGAATTGCAAACACCACTGAAAGAACTGCATATAATGCAGAAATTCCATATAAAATACGATGACGAGGAAACATATCAACTAATTTAGTTACAATAAATACAATAGGAACTATAACAACAACCGAAAGTAGTTTAACGCGCCCCAGGTATTGTGGTCCGACCATTGTCAGAAAAACACCGTCTTTAAGTGGCCGAAGTAACCAATAGACGCCCAGAATAAGGCCAAAAATAACAGACAAAAGCATAAATTTTCTACGCTCTTGCGGACTTTCGAACCCCACCCATAATGATGGGAAAAATGATGTTATAGCTGAAAACATAGAAACCCTTTCAGGTATTTTGGAATTGCCAATGGTTTACACCTATTTTTTCATGGTCATCGTACGCATGAAAATAAAAAAATAAGCTTAAAGCTCTTTGAAACTGCGCAACCAACTCCAACTCATTACGCACTAACAAAAAGTCTTTTTCATTTACTGATTAAAACTTTATTTCATACTTGGGAAACATGACAGTATATGCTTTCAGCCAGTAAAATCAATAAAAAACCATTGTTTTTATCTATAAAAAAAAGGGGGGGTATTCTACTAATTTTGATTTTACATCTTCTATTTTTTTCTGAAGCTCTTTACAATAACCAAGTAAAAAATGGGATGCTTTGATTACCTCATTAATTTTTTCAGCTAATTCTTTTGAGGTATAAGCATATTCATGAGCAACATCATTTTTCAGATCCCGTAAATCTTTCCACGGATATGCATCCTCTAAAAACCCTATTTTTTCAAGCTTATTGAGCATATCAATAAAAGTTTGTTTTGGGGCATCATTCCCAACAATATTCAAAAGTAATGGAAATATTTTCCCACCAATATGATCTTGTAACTTTGAAAATCGAGAAGTCACCATCTCTAATATCTTTAAATCTTCATACGTCAAAGCATCAACTTTATGTTCATCGATAACCCCTAATGTTTCAATTTCTTTCAACCCCAAATCCAATGCCCATGCATATCTGCTGGCTATTGCACTATGTTGAGCCAAATAATCTAATGTATTCATATCAATCTAATCTCTTCGTTCCGCGCTACTTTATAAATTAATAATTCAGCACTGCCAACGTAATTAAGTACCACATCAATCTTTTGCTCCCCTAAATTATCCTGTAAAAGTACCCAAAATTTACTTTTTGCCTTTAATGCTTCTGAAATATTTTCTATCTGCGTTTCTACATATAAATCAATGTCGCCACCCCGTTTTTCTGGATATACTCGCGAGCCAAAAATCCATAACTGATCCCCTGGCAAAAAGCTTTGACCAAAAGCATTTTTGATATTATCAATATCTTTTTCTCTAAGCCGTATATCTATGATTGGTTTCATTTACATTACCTTTATCATTCATAATAATCTTATCCAAAATAGGCTAACAGGTTATATCAAAAATTTAAATCTCATTGTTTTTATCGACAATCACTAAAACTCTTAGTAACTTTTTACAATTTCATAAAAAATTGGCATACTATTTTTAATCCATTTTAATGATAATACTGTTTTTATATCGATGATACGTAAGGTAATGATTATGCAAAAAAAGACTGTTTTAAATCCAGAAAATACGCTTGTACAACAATGTTATAACGAAATCAAAAATGACATTATTGAAGGTGTTTTAAAACCTGGACAAAAACTTAAAGTAGAAATGTTCAAACAACGCTTTTCTGTTGGACAAAGCCCTATTCGTGAAGCACTGTCACAGCTGCTTATGACTGGGCTTGTTACCACTGAAGAAAACAAAGGTTTTCGTGTAGCAAAAATATCAGAAGCTGATGTACGCGACATTTATGCAACCTTTACCATCATCGAAACAAATGCTCTTAAACTAGCAATCAAACATGGCGACGAAAATTGGGAAGCAACCATTGTTGCAGAATTTCATAAACTTTCACTTATCGAAAACAACCCAAAAGAAGTGCCGTATGAACTTTGGGCAGACCAAAACTATAAATTTCACCGTGCTCTTATTGCTGGATGCAATTCACCTGCGCTGCTTGAAATTCAAAATATTTTATATTTACAATTCGATCGCTACTGCCGCATGGCCTATCACATGAACCCTCAACACACTTCCACCAATCATGATCAAGAAAAAAAAGATGATCACAAAAAAATAGTTGATGCTGTACTTAAACGAGACACTAAAACAGCTGTTGATCTTATGACGTACCACATCAATGAACCACTTAAAGATGTGATCCATGTTCTTAAAACACAAAAAATGATCTGATTTTTATCGACACAATTTTGATTTGTCATTTTTTATGTGGTATAAAACTATAAAAATTTATGCCACTTAGAAAAAGGAGGTTATATAAAAAAAATAACTTTTTTTGCAATAACAACATTCTGCGGGGCCGCCATGCATGCAATAACAGATCATCACAATCTTGTAAGAGTGACACACCCTAACATTATCGCAGAACTGATCTATGCAACGGTCAATAATTTTACTCACCAACAACTGTATCCCTCAAATACTCCCCTCTACCTCCATAAAAATGTAGCACAACACTTATATGATGCAGCAGATGAATGCGCCACTCATGGCCTGTACCTCAAAATTTGGGATGCTTATCGCCCCCTTTCTATGCAACGAAAAATGTGGGAGATAATACCGGATGAGCGATATGTTAGCAATCCCGCAAAAGGCGGATACCATACACGAGGATGCGCTCTTGACGTTACACTTTGCGATAAAAATGGCACCAATCTTGCAATGCCTTCTGATTTTGATTGTTTTGATGAGCGCGCGCACACAACCAACTTTGATCAATTACCCGATGACATAAAAAAGAACGTTCTACTTCTTAAAACCATTATGGAACAACATGGATTTACGCAAAACAACTATGAATGGTGGCACTTTGACTTTTTGCCTCTAGAAAAATTTCCAGTACTTGCTATATCTTTTGAGCAACTCGATGTTTAATTAACCATTTAAAAAGGATTGTCAAATGAAATTCACATCCACATTACTTACAATAACACTGCTTGCAACATCACACACCTCATGTACAGACACGTCTGAACCTACTACACCATTTTATGCACAGCTAAACCAAAATGCCCCTGAACCTCTACGTGGCAAAAAACTTACCATTGAATTTGCATTCACCGATAAAGAGCTGCGCGAAGACCCCGATTATCGTATACTTCATGAAACTTCATGGTATCTCGATCATCATACGCCAGCACCAGAACGAATTGTTTATTTTGGAAAAGATTCAAAAGGACATGTACATTATGCCCTGCTTGAATGGATGGAAATTATAACTGAATCAGCCGTTGATCCAATTAAAAAATGGTTAGCAAAACAAGATAAATAATCTTAGGAATTTTCATGAAAAAAATACTCACCTATGCTCTTTTATTTGCAATATGCATTACAACCACTTCTATCGTGTGCTCTGATACTCTCCCTAAACAACTGATGATTATAAATGGCGGACCTTATGTTCATCAAGCAATACTTCTTAAAGTAAAACATGTCTTAACCGATGCACCCGACAGTGAAGATACTTGGCATCTCCTTGACTCTCAATTTGCACAAGCTCATCAAGAATATATTGGTCATAATCCGCCAAAAACAGGGACTCTTTATTTTGGTTTTGATACTCATGGTAGAGCGAAAATGATTCATGAGCAGTGGAGACAACAATCTGCTAAATAGATTTATTTTTTAATTTTTACTTAGCAATCAATTCTTACATTTTAATTCTTAGTTCCTCGGCACTGCCGTGCAGGCTATAAGGGGTTAGGGCAAACCCCTTATAAATCCGTGCCTTTTTTTATTTAGCTCCAATTCAGACGTCTCGCCGCCGCTCCTTTGGAGCTAAAGCGTAGTCCCGCCGTAGCCTTTGCCAAGGAGGATGCGCGGGAAGCGCCCAAAGACTTTGAAGTAAAAATTAAAAATTGATAGTAAAAAAATATAAAAATTTTGAGGTATCTGAGTTTGAGCAAAATCTCGAAATAGGTCTGAATTGAAAAGGTGGGGAACAGCTCACCTTTCCCCCTTGGCGGGAAGCGGGTAAAGATAATAGAAAAAAGATGATAATAGGATTGTTAATTAAGAAATAAGTTTTATAAAAAAACTACTTTTTGTCAGCCCTAAGTCTCTGTATCGCTTCTTGTATAACTGCATGCCGCCTAACTGATGCATCACGCAACTCTTGCTCAAGTGGAGTTAAAAAACAACCCCTATTTTTGGGTTCAGAAACTAATTTATTTTCTAGATCTTCCACATATTGAGTGAGAACTTGTACTGCGGGTAAAGCGTAAATTGATCGTATTTCTTCTATACTTAAAGCTCTAGTATCTGCTGATTGAATTGATGCACATGCTACAAACAGACATACAACTAATAATTTTTTTTTCATCACTATGTGCTCCTTCTTTAATAGTTAGTTCTTACTTTATAAACCAGTCTCTCTTGCATTTTCTAATGCTGCTACACGCCGCAAGAAATCTTCTTTAGAATACTTATCTGTAAAATTTTGTCGTGATTTTTCATCTTCTTGCTCAATAAAACTTTCCCAAGATCGCAATCCCCAATACCAGCAAAAACCTGCGCTTGCAGTTGCACAAACAGCATGTAATGGCCATTTTTCAGGAGTATAATACATATCTCGCAGAGACTCTAAAAGTAATGCCCCAGATCCAACAACCAAAACTGTTTCTGATGTTGATTTTATCGATTTAAAAAATCCTGCATTGGCCATTGTTGAGCAAAGAAGAAGTGATACAATTATTTTTTTCATACCTATACCCTATATTTACGTGCTCGTATTTCATCAGAAATACGATATAATTCATCAAGTCTCTGTTCAATAATTTCAGGATCACGCAATGACATTAATCTAGATTCTTGTGTAGAACTTACACTACCAAATATATCTTTTCCCTGTGTTGACATCATCACATAGTATCCGCCAACTGAAAGATATTGCATTAAATTTTCCTCACGCTCAAGGAGCATAGCACCTTCCAATTCTTGCACTTCTTTCAGCAGGCCAATTGTTTTTGCACTGGTTGCGATCTCTTCATAGTCTTTTTTGAGATAATACAATCTAAACCGTTTATCTAACGTAGATTCCAAGGGAACAAAACGCGTAGTTACTCTTTTATAATCGTAACTCAATGGATTTAATGCTGAGCTTTCTTCTGTAACATAACATCCGCCCATATCAATTTCTTCTTGAGTTCTGCGGATTTGCTCTTGCATATCATACAAACGGTCTATCATTTTTTCAGATTCTACATCGCTTGCTTTGACCAAGCATCCTGAAAGTAACAACCCACCTAATACTAATTTTTTCATAATTATTACTTATCGATACTATTTTTTAACAACTATTAATGCAGTGCACAGAGAAATACTGACAGAGCAACAAAATATTGGTAAAAATAACTATTTGACTAAAGAATAAGCTTATTTATTTATCAGCTCAAAAACTAACGGATTCTAAATTGCTTTTCTAATTCTTTAGCATAAGCACGAGAATATTCATCATTAGCAATTCTAAATGCCCTTTCTCGCTCATATACTATGGGGTCGGACGACAGTAAATTTCCTGACCCAAGCATTACAGCTGTAGCATTTTGTCTTGTTGCATACAATACAGCTAATCTTGGATTTCTTGCTAAAAGCTGTCTTTCTTGTTCAGCTCCATCCATTGCCATACTATGTGATGCATACAACAAACTAACTACTACCAGCACTATTATTTTTTTCATAAAAACCTCATCTTATAATCATTTATTTAGAATATTTTAAATAACAATTGATCATAGTAGTTTATAGAAAATCATTGATAGATCAACATTCTATAATCTCTATCTTATAGAGTGTTTACTCATTTTATAAACTCCTTACTATAACTATTTTTCATATCTCCTATACTCTTTAAAAATAAGTATCCACTAACAAAACCCCATCAATCAAAAGAAGGTAGATGCCTCATGAAAAGAACTCAATTATTAGAATTGCTCGCACAATACAATCCAACAGATGCCGATGAAATTGCATTCAAAAAAACTATTATCGATTTTGTCACTGCACATGAAGATTGCTTTGAACGCTCACTTGCCATTGGACACGTAACCGCATCAGCTTGGTTACTGAGCAGAGACGGCTCAAAAGCCTTGCTTATGCACCACACAAAACTCAATCGCTGGTTTCAGCTCGGCGGCCACTGCGATGGAGATTCTGATACCTGCGCAGTTGCATGCAAAGAAGCACAAGAAGAATCAGGCATTAATGATATAGAACCTATTAATAGAAAAATTTTTGATCTTGATGTGCATCTTATTCCTGCAAATAGCAA
>CAIQNR010000005.1 GCA_903873255.1 uncultured bacterium
AACTGGCACGACAGGTGTTATAGGTGCTGGTGGAGGTATAACTGGCACGACAGGTGTTATAGGTGCTGGTGGAGGTATAACTGGCACGACAGGTGTTATAGGTGCTGGTGGAGTTATAATTTTCTTTGCAACTGGAAATGGCAGAACTGCTACATACGAAATATTATCTGCGGAGTTTCCTATATGAACAATGTTGCCAGATGAATCCATAATATCAGATTGAGGGTTTGCAAAAATTTCTTCAAAATAGGTCTTATTATTTTTTGTATCATAACCAAATGCCCCGTTATTGACATACATCATGGTTCCAGCGGCAAAAGTTACCGTTAGCCCACGTAAAAATTTCCAATCTAAACATGAATCAGCCGCAAGCCACTGATTAACTGTTGGAGTATTCCATCTATTTTGAGCATAAATTGCATTAGTCGCTCCTCCTCCAGCAGTATCCATAATTCCTGAAATATCTCCAGGAGTAACAAGCTGCTGATAGCAACTTGTTTGTAAATAACCATTATAAAGAGCATTCAAAAACAAATAAGCATAAGGATACGGCTCACCGTCAACTAAATAATTAGGAATTGTTGATGTATACAAAACTTGCGGTGCATACCACAAATCAGCAAGTTCATAATCAGCAATAACAGCATTACTTGTATTGACTGTTGAAAGAGTAGAATTTGCAGGCATACCTTTAATGCGCATGGTTCCATTTCTTTTCAAATTAATATTAGTAACTGATGAGTCAACCTTACAAAACAGGAGAGGGTTCAATTTAACAAGTCCAAGCGTTTGCGGAGTCACAATTAAATTACCTGTTGAATCATTTCCACCAGGAGCACACAAAACAACAAAAGCCCAAGGAGCTGCCTCGCTAAAAAATGCATTGTACGCATCATTAGAACCTGGGATAGAATCGGATCTCATCATAAAATCTTGCGTTGCATAATCGGTTGTAAAAATTAAATCTGAACCTTTTTGAGCAACTGTAATTTTAGAAACAACGGCATTTCCATTACTATCAACTGCCCCTTCCCCGCCATAAGTAGCCTGTCTTTCCATTGTCCAACTTGTTAGATCAGTATTAATATTTTGCCAATAATTAACATACTCACCAGTTGGTATAAACCCTGCTGATTGATATAAAATAGGATTAGATTGATTGCCAAGGCGAGCCCCTGGCACTTGATTAACAATAATAACGCCTGCAAACGTATTTATTGGATTATTCAAAGAAGCCATAGATGATACGATTTGATTTGTAGAAGAAGAAATTGGTTGATTTGAAGTACTTGAAGACTGAAACTGATTAACAAGTCCACCTAAATAACTATTTCCAGAATTTTTATTAGCAGTAGATGTATTTGAAGGAGCTGGAGAAGTAATAGTTGATACTTGTGGCGTTGCTGTAACATTAGGAATTGAGAAAGAAGATCTCAAATACCGTATTTGAGCAAGCATTGTCATTGCTTGAGAAATAAAATTATTAAGAATAGTAACATCTGATTTGTTGTCTGAATAAACCATGTTTAAAATTGAAGATCCTTTAAATGCTAATGCTGACGTATATAAACGGCCGATTAAATATTCAGAAAGAACCAATCGCCAATAATTGATATTTTTAAAATCACCCTTTTTTATACCAGCTATAATTGCATTAGTGTTTCCATAAAAAGTCCCCCCTATAAAAATACCACTCGCAGTTTCATATTTTTGATTATAGCCTCCATATAATTCTTTGAGTGTATTTTGATTAACACCTTGAACATCTTTGCCAAGCACACCAGCAAGCGCTGGAACATCATACAATGTTGCCGGCAATGCTAAGATATCTGAAAATGCTGTTTGCATGGCTGAAGATTCTAAAGGCACAGATCCATCAATAATAGATCCTCCAAAAATTTTCGCCCGCAACCCTGCAAGCGCTATATCAGAAATAGGAGCAATATCTGACCATGGAGATACAAGTACTGAATATCCGGATGTTGTATAAGTTCTAAGAGTTTGATCGACTACATTCCATAAAGGTGGTGGGCTATCTACTGGCACTATTCCACCAGCAGCACCCATCAGTGATTGTCCCTTCATAAAAAAAGCAATGAGTAATACAGTTTTTTTCATTAGTATTTCCCTTTTTATAAGAACATTGAAACCTTATAATTTCATATAAAAAACTCTAACGTCAATACTTTCAAAAGTAAAATAACAAACAACTCCTTACTCGCGCTTGTGCATACTTAAAAGCTCCTGCACAGTGGTTGTTTGATAGGGAGACTTGTCACTTCTATGCTTTACAAAACGAGGAAATCGCAAAGCAAATCCAAGATGAGAATTAGTTTTACCTGCAGTATGCAAAGGTGAGATAGTAATTTCATCAGCAATAACTTCACACACTTTTACCGGCTCAACCCAAACAGTTGGATACAGTTCTTTAGCACAGACAACATCTTTTGGTTGATGCACAGATTTATGCTCATCACATAATTTTTTCATAGCAACCCATTCATGATCAGTAAGACCAGTGCCTATTTTTGCAACTGTCTGAAAAACGTTAAGCGATTCATTATAAATACCAACTAAAAATGCTCCAATGCCAAATCCTGCCCGTTTGCCCTTGCCAGGATAGTATCCCAAAATAACAACATCGATTGAGTCTTCTAATTTTGAAGTTGCCTGGTACTTTAATTTGATCCAATTAAAATTTCTTTTTCCAGCTTGATAGAATGAGTCATCTTTTTTAACCACTACACCCTCAAGCCCTGCGCTAATTTCTTTAAGAAAATAATGTTCTAACTGTTGCGCGGTTGCCACCTGAATTTCTTGTATAATTTGCAATGTCTGCGTGGTAACTCCATCAGCATCTTGCTTATCACTTGATGGTAATAATGAAAGCTGTTCGGTCTTTAATTGAGGCTTTATGGAATGTGCATGCGATACATAATCATCATAAAATTTTTCCAGCAATGCACGTCTTATATGATGTTCTTTATGCAAAAGACCTTGACCATCAATATACAAAAGATCAAACATATTAAGTTGCAAAGGCAATTCAGATACCATTTCTTCTATGCCATGCTTTCTTTTACGTTTTACTGTTTCCTGAAACGGCAAATAAGAACCCGTATTAGGGTCATAAACAATAGCTTCGCAATCAGCGATAAATGTTTTTACGGGAAAGTTTTTACAAATCTCTACAAACTCTGGAAACATTGCGGACATATCTAAAAGATTGCGTGAAAAAAATCGAATAATCGGTTCTTTACCTGTTTTATCAACATGCACTTGAAGTCTGAAACCATCTAATTTTGGCTGCACAACACAAGAACCAATTTTTTCTATAATTGCAGCTGCATTTTCTAATCGCTCTGCTGCCGCTGGTCGAATAGGAATCCCAACTTGAATATGCATAGAACGAATCGCTTCAATACCACCTTTTTTAAGTTCATATGCTATAAGTCCACTATCTGCGCACACTGTATAAGCATGTTCAAGATCTTTACGCAGTGATTTATCACCCGCTTCCATCCAAGAAAGTGCATCAATTAATGTCATATCTGAAAAGCCAAGACGTAATGTACCCAAAATAACACGTAAAATATACTTAGCCCCTAGCGGAGTGAGGGATTTGAGAAGATCAGATAATTGAGCAATCTTAATTTCTTGAGAGCCCGTTCCTTCAACCGATTCTAATACTTTAAGATGTTGAAAAACTTGATGCACTGTAAGATCTTTTTCTCCATACCAAGAAAATTCTTGTACCACTGAACCGATATCACCAATTTTTTTTACTCGCGCATCTATCTCTACTTCTGACAAATCTGTAACACGGGCAACAACTTTGAGTGCCGTTTTTTGTGCAATAGCAAATTGTGTACTGATATAAGGTGGATTGAGGGTACCTAAAACAAGATAGGAAAGGTCACGAGCATCTTCAGGAGAAACTTTTTTTAATAATTCGGCAAGGAGTCTGGTTATTTCTAAGCGAGAGCTTGTCTGTTCGATAGACAAAAAAACAAGAGCAACATCTTTAAACTTCATATTTGTTTTGATCCTGTTAAAAGATAACTTAATTAATGACGTACTTGTACTTTAAAACATCCAGATACAAAGCACCAAAAAATAAATAGAATTACAAGTAAAAAAAAGGCCTGCAGACAAAAAGTCTAACAGGCACATTTGGTAGCGGTGCAGGGACTTGAACCCCGGACCTTCGGATTATGATTCCGCTGCTCTAACCACCTGAGCTACACCGCCACATAATCAAAATAATTTCAAATACTTAGTTTCTTTGCACCGGTATAATGTAACACGATGATAAACAAAGAGCGTAAGAAAAAGAGCCCCGTAATAAGTGTTGAGATAATTCCCAACATCATAGTAACAGCAAACCCTTGTATCGGACCGGTTCCTAACCAATAAAGCACAGCACCCATTAAGAATGTAGTGATATTAGCATCAAGAATAACGACCATTGCATCAGAAAAACCTTCTTCAACAGCCTTCTTAAAGGTTACTCCGGAAGCAAGCAATTCTTTCATCTTCTCATAAATAAGAATAGAAGAGTCTATTGCCATGCCGATGGTTAATACCATACCTGCAATTCCCGGCAGAGTCAATGTTGCCTTAAGCCAAGCCATAGTAAACACGATGAATAACAAGTTGTAAAGGAGCGCTGTAAATGCCAAGAGTCCGCAAACTTTATACCAAAGGCTAAATACAAAAAGCACAAGCATTGCAATAAAGCAAGCCATAATACCTTGACGAATTGATTCGCTACCAAGTGATGGCCCAATGCGGCGTTCTTCTTCAAACGTAACTGGGGCAACAAATGCACCTGATTTTAAAGCAGTTGCAAGGTCTTGCGCAGATTCCCAAGTAAATCCACCAGAAATTGAACCTGAATGACGAATAGCTTCATTAATCACCGCAGCTGAATATACAACTCCGTCAACAATAACTGCCAATTGTCTGCCAACATTTTTGCTGGTAAGTTCATAAAACTTTTCCCCGCCTTCTGGCTTGAATTCAAACATTACCACTGGCTCTGTATTAGTACGGCCACCAAGAGAAGGTTCCGCATTCTTTAAATCTCGTCCAGAAATTTCTGCATAATCTGAAACTAAATAATAACGGGTATGTTCACCATTTTCTTTACCAGTCACAATCATCATACCTTCAGGCAAAATGCCATCATGACGGTCAAGAAGATCATCCTCAGAAGATGCAGCCCCTTCAACAAGCTTAATTTCTAGCTGTGCTGTTTTACCAATCATCTCTTTTGCACGATCTGGATCATCTACGTTAGGAAGTTCTATAATAATGTTTCTTTCCCCATGACGAGAAACAGAAACTTCTGCAACACCTGTTTTATCTAATCGTTTTCTTAAAACTTCTATATTACTTTGCACAGACCAATCTTTAATTTCTTGTACTTTGTTATCGGTAAGACGAGATACTATTATTGTGCCTTCAGTATGAATTGATTCATCGCCTAAATGAGTTTTTAGGCATTGAAGAGCTCTATGAGTTTCTTCAATAGTAGCAAATGTCAGGTAAAAACTAGCGCCTTCATAACGATGATTAATAGGTTCAGGTAATTGATTTTCTCTTAAACGGTGCATTGAGCTTAACATGCGCTCTTGCACTTCCATCTTAATAGCTTCTTCAGTTTGAACTTGCAATGTGATATAAAAACCACCAACCAAATCTATCCCTAATTTCAAATGACGCTCTAATGGGAACACTAAATAAGATCCTATAACCGCCAAAGCAGTCCAAAAGAACAATCCGTATGCCGCTGATCGGCTTGTGCCACTTATCATAAGAAACTCCTAGATATAAACTGCGTTATCCTTATCTCTTCTTTTTTCTATTCCGATAGTACATAGAACGTATGTACACCTAAACTCTGATTTCTATCAAAAAACTGGTGCCGAAGAAGGGACTCGAACCCCCAAGGGATTTCTCCCACAGCCACCTCAAGGCTGCGTGTCTACCAATTTCACCACTCCGGCACTTAAATTATGTAAGCTGAACTTTACCAGATTTTTTTAACCTAATCAAACTAAAAAATGATCTTTTCGTAAGAACAATCATCGCTTTCACAGGCAAAAAGTAGATTTTCAAAAAAATACTGGCATTTCATTCACTGTTATTGAATAACAAACAGGAAGAAACGCCAGTATAAAATTTGTCATACTAATTGATTATTATGCGGCTGCAGGCTTAGTTAAACCATAATAATTAGCATCTGGATTTTCTTTAGAATGCTTTGACGGCTTTTCATAATACTCAATATCATTACCTGAATGATCTTTTTTTACAGCTATATCTACTGTATTAGCTACATGATGCGAAGAAGACATATCAGCAGACTCTGTATCTTCTTTATTACCGCTTGATACATCATTTTTATTTTGCTTATCAGATGCATCACGAGGTGCTGCAATTTTTTTACTATCTATTGTCGTATTTTTTTCATTTTTTACAGCATTTTTTTCTTCAGATTTTTTTTCATCTTTTTTCCTTTTTGTGCTTGTAGCTGAACTATCATGCTTACCAAATATTCCCATAATTGCGTGCACTACATAATGATATGCATCAACTACTTTTTGCCATCCTGCATGTATAACATGGGCCACTGATGCAAGCGCTGGTATCTGAATTAACGAAACGCCAACATTTTTAATGCCCACAAAAGCAACTTTTATTGGATAGTACCAATGTGCTTTTTCGAGCGCTTCTTTCTTTACTGCTTCTTTTGGTTTTTTCTCTTCTTCATCCTTTTTCTTTGCCGCTAATGCATCTAATTTGTTTTTTTCTATATCAGAGCCTTGTTTTTCAAGTAACTTTGATTCCTTCTTAAGATCCACACCGGCAGCCTTTAATGTATTAACTTGTGCGCTAATTTTTTGAGTATGGTCTTTAGCAGCCTGAAGCATGACATTAAAATAATTAGTAAAATCATGATCTAAATACTGTTCTATATTTTTAATATCTTTAAATAATGCTTCGGTGTTGCTGTAGAGCTTGCGCGCTTCTTTATCATCCAATTCACGAGCAATATCTTTAAAATTTTCCCATGCTTTATGCTCGTATTTTACACAAACATTTATTTGCGTATCTAAAACATCTAATGCTTCATCAATTTTTTTATCAATGTCATCAATGCCTTTAATGTCCAATTTAAGTTGCTCAAGATCACGTTCTTTACCTATTAATTTTTCGGCAAAAGCTTTTTCTTCTGGACTAACTAATCCCTGCGCTTTTTCTTTATCAAGTAAATCTTTACCATATGAAACTATATCTTGGAGTTCTCCTTGTTCTATCCCAACTTCAGAAAAGCAAATATCAAACGTTCTATTTATTTCATTACGTTGAGAAACATAATGAGTACGAGTTTCTAAAATCTTTGCAACAATATCTTTGAGTTGTTCATATAGATCTTCAGTTTTTTCCCACCAAGCTCTTTTTAAAACCCAATTACCTGAAGTCATCAAATCAACAGTATCTAAAGAACTTTCTTGTAATTCATGACCGATTTCATCTGTAGAATAACTAGGAACTGTTTGAATGCTTTTTCCATCATGATGATCTTGCGTGACAGTGATTACTGTTTTTGAATTTGACCCTGATGGCATAATAGGAGTAATTGGTTGAGAAACTACTGGTGTAGGTATAACCGGTACAGGTGCTACAACTGGTTGCGGCACTGGCATTACTGTTTGCGATTGATTTTGAACAAGTGGAGCTGGATGAATCGGTGCAACTGCACATTGATTATAGCCACCAACCAGCAACGCACTCATCAACAATTTTTGACATTTCTTCATACTTTTACAGCTCCCCTTTTTTAAGGTTATAATGTCTGGGCAAGTTCTTTCAACTCATCAAACAAACTTTTAGAAAGTTCTTCTGCTTCCCACGATGTGTAACTCCACTTTACACCAGCGTCAACTCGTGTCAGCACAGAACGATCACATTTGATATCGATAATATCAATACGTACAACATTGATCAACGGATGTACAAGAGAAGGTGCTCTTACAACTCCAGCTCTGCCAAGCACACTGTATGCAACGTTGCCTTCATCTAAGAAACAGATCATCACTTTCTTCTGCCAAACCATATTGTGATAACCAGTATGATCTTTATGAATAGCAAGTAGAATACTTTCAACTCCTTTTGGATACAAACATTGAACAGGAGTTGTATGTGGCAATCCTTTTTCTGAGAATGTTGATAAGATTCCTACTGTTTTTTCGCCTTTTAATACATTAATCAAATCTTCTGGTAACTTTACACCAACATGTTTTGCCATATAAATCGTACCTCATTTTGAACTATTGATAATTTTAACTTTACACCGCTACACAGTGAGCGCTACAGCAACTTCATTTTCAATTGCAAGTGCTGCCGTTGTCAGATAGATCCTATCCCCCACCTGTTTTATAAAACTCTGATCCTTCAGCATACCAACTTTTTCAAAAAATTCAGTTCTTTTTGCATCAGACAAACCTTCAAGGGCATCTTCTATCCAAAAACCCTGAAGACTTCTGAGTCCTAACATCACTTTTTCGAATCTCACATTTTCTGCTGTCAGAAGCTCTTTATAAGCTAAACACGTCTCATTATTTTTTTGAGCCTCTATGTAAGTCATAAGCTTTTTTTCATTCTGGAATCGAGCCTCACCGTCATACGACCATGCCCCTACGCCAAGACCTTTATATAAATCACGGGACCAATATGCTCGATTATGCTTAGATTCATGGCCTAGTTTTGCAAAACTAGAAATTTCATACTGCATAAAGCCATGAATTTTTAAAAATTCTATAGTCCAGTGGTATAAATCAACTGTCTCGTCATCTGCAGGCAAAAGAACTGCATCTCTTTTCACCTTAAAATACAGGGCCGTTCCCTCGTGAATAGATAAAAAATAGACTGATATATGTTGAATAGGCCAAGTAACAATTTCTTCAAGCTGTCGCTTCCATTCATCATCTGAAATTTCTGGAAGCCCCAAAATAAGGTCTATTGACAGTGAACGAAACATTCCACCAGCCCATTTCATAAATTGTCTAACGTCTGAAACTTTCTGATATCGTGTTAATTTTTCAAGAACTTCATCGTTTAAACTTTGTACCCCTACACTAATCCTTGTAATGCCCAGCTTCTGCCATAAAGCAAGCTGCTCATACCGCACCGTCCCTGGATTTGCTTCAATGGTAATTTCTTCTATCACTTCTAAATTAAACTTATCATTAAGCTTATTAAACATCTCAAGCAGCAGATCATCAGGCCAGGTACTTGGCGTACCTCCGCCTATATAGATAGTTTTAAGCTTATTTCGAGTTCCAGACTCAACAGAAAAATCATCCATCTCTTTTAGCAGAGCTTGTTGATAGTCAACCATAAATCGATCAAATTTAGAGAATGCCACAAAAGGACAAAAGGAGCATTTATAAGGACAAAAGGGCCAATGAATATATAAGGAACGTACAAGATCAGCATTTTTAAAGGCCACGCATCACCCCTGTAAAAGCATAGGTAAAAATAGAGATTATTATATGGTACACATTTTGTTACGTTTTTACAAAATTAAAAAACCCAAATCGCATGCTCCCCTTCTTAAACAACGCAAAAAATGAAACTTGCTGTAATTCTATTGATATTACTATTCAAATAGAATTACAATTATTACTAAGTAAGCGTAAGGAGTAACCATGTTATATGTACTATTTTTTCTTTTAATCAGTAGCATATCGCTACCTATTTTTGGTGAATCAAATGTGCAAGAAACCAAAGTTCTTATCTATATAGATGGAACAAAACCAGCTGAACATATCTATGCACTCGCTTCACCCGAACCTACATATGAAATACCTGTCCATGTTCCATCTCTAGAAGATGAGCCTATTTATCAAGAAATTAAAGATGTACTACCCAAAGAACAAGGTATCGAAATTAATGAGTCAACTTGTTAATATAAATTTAAGGAATACTTCTATGTTACCTATTTTTCTTGCTCTTATGTGCCTTACTTCATCGCTTATTTACCCAAATTCACACAAAATGACCCGCAGCAATGCTCGTAAGTTAAAAAAGCAAGAAGATATTTATACACCAATTGCTAAACCTACAACCGATGAAATTACCATCCATCAAGAATGGATAGAAAAAAGAACTCCCCTAACTTTAAACCTAGCAGACAGTGCGCTATCGCTTGAATCAACACCTGCACACAGCTCATTATCTCTTGTAAATCCTGCCGATGATGCATCACCAGTCCAATCAAGCCCTATAGTTCCACGTCGAACTGCTGTTATGGATGCAGGGGAAATCTATGCAAACCCTAAAATGCTTGTCGGACGGTTTAAGCTTCCACAACCGCCACCGGTGAATATGAGCACACATCCTGTACTTAAAAGAAACCTTGCTTCATCTAACCTTTCTGCGCAACAAGAAACTATTTTAAGGGAAACGGTTACAGTCTCTTTCTCATCAACAACGCGCGAATCTAATCCAAAAAAAAAATCAATGCGGCAACTCATTATGAAGAAATTTTCTAGTTCAAAAATTAAGCCTATGAACAACTAAATCATACGCCACTATTTTGCGGCTTTTTCTGCTTTCATAAGCATCGTACCAGTAATAATTTTTTTCATATTGTTCAAAGATTTTTGCATACGCTCAATAACTGCAGTCCCTCTGCCAAATTTAATAACCTCAATACCCTCTAAAATATCTTGAACTGCATGTACAACAAATTGAGAAATATCAGAACGATTTTTAAGAATCTTAAGAAGTTCTTCATCGGTTACCCCAGAAGAAATATCATATTCAGAAAAACAATAAGCTTTTAAAAGATCGGTAAGTAGGGAATAAAATGTGTATGCATCTTGCGCTTCATCAATAAGATCTTCTAAATCACACAGCTCTTCCAACATGCGTTCATAATGATTCAATACTTTTTTTTGCCGATTGCTATACCACCAATACAACAAGCCGCCTATAAGAATAACACCTGCCACGCTGCAAGTAATAAAAAACCATGTTTGTAACCACCAGGGACTATACGTCACATCATAAATGTCGTAAATATCAACACCATGTACATGTTCCATAGAAATATCTCCACCGATTTTATAACATCTGCTTTCTAAAAAAACGTATCAAGTCGCCAATAAATGACTTACCTGCCTGTAGACTCAGCATATCAACACGTGAACGAATGCAAATATCTTTAATAAGATTCTGTTGGCGATCTAAAAATTTTGAAAGTTCCGAGCTACGCGTAGAAATTAAAACATCCGAACCCGTTTCTGGATCACGAAGTGGTACTAACCCAAATGCTGGCAATGCAAGTTCGCATGCATCATAACAATGGATAGCCAAAGTTTCGTGCCGTTTACTGACCATTTTAAGAGCTTTTTCATAATCACTTGTTAAAAAATCTGACAAAACAAAAACTATTAAATCTTTTCGCTTCAATTCTAAAACAGCTTGTAATGCATTTGATAAAGAAGTTTTTCCAGATGGTTTGTGCATAAAAATTGTTTCCATCAACATATGAACATGCGCACGACCACGAGAAGGAGGAATAACAATTTTTTTATTGTCAGAGAATAAAATCATGCCAACAGTATCGCGACTATAATCCGCTGCAAGCGCAAGTACACTAGCAACTTGTGCAACCACATCACTTTTAAGTTCTTCAGTTGACCCATAAAACATGGATGCCGATCCATCAACAACCAGCATTATCGTTCGGTTGCGATCTTCTTTATACTCACGCACCAATATTTTATCGGCACGAGCAGTACTACTCCAATCAATACAACGCACATCATCGCCCACTTGATAGTCTCGTAGTTGATCAAACTCAAGACCAAAACCTTTTTTTGATGAACTATGGTCACCCATAGCAAGGCCACCTAAAAGGCGACGAGTATGAATCTCAATATGGCGTACTTTTTGCAAAATTTCCGGATTAAGTTTCATACTTTTCTCCCAAGATCAGTTAAAAAACTATTAAAGCATTTCTCGTGTAAGAACTTCTGGCAATGCAATAGAGCCATCGGGCTGTTGATACACTTCCATAAGCGCAACCATTAAACGAGGTAATGCCAGAGATGATGCATTAAGCGTGTGAACCAATTCTGTTTTATCACCATGTTGTTTACGATGACGAATTTTTCCACGACGTGCCTGAAAATCTGTGCAGTTACTTGCAGAAGAAACTTCATAGTAACGATTTTGCCCTGGCAACCAAACTTCTATGTCATACGTTTTTGCTGATTGAAATGAGCAATCTTGAGCAGCAAGCAAAGATACTCGGTAATGGAGCCCCAATTGCTGTAAAATACTTTCTGCACATGCAACCATAGATTCAAGTTCTGCGTCAGAATTTTCCGGCAAACACAAAGATACCAATTCAACTTTTTCAAATTGATGAATACGAATAAGACCTCGTTCCATTTTACCATAATTACCTGCTTCTCTTCTAAAGCAGCTTGTCCATGACGTCATGCGAATAGGAAGCTCATCGGTTGGAATAATAGTGTCGCGATATTTATTGACCAAACTCACTTCAGAAGTTGGAATTGAATACAAAGAATCTGCCGTTACGGTAAACACATCTTCTTTAAATTTAGGGAAATTTCCAGAAACAGTCAGTGTTGTTTCGTTTGCTAAATAAGGAGGAATCATCATCTTAAAGCCATGTTTGCGATTATTTTTAAGCATTAAGCGAGTAAGTGCATAAATAACATTTGCACCGGCTTCTTCGTACCAAACAAAGTTAGACGCTGCAACTTGTGCTGCTGTTTCAAAATTGAACCAATTATGCATTTCACCAAGTTCAACATGATTTTTAAAAGGGAAATTAAATTCAACCTTTGTGCCCCACTCTCTCACTACTTTATTTTCTTCTTTGCCGCCATCAGGAATCCCTGAAAGGAGCAAGTTTGGGCAGGTAAGATATACAGCATCAAACTCTTTTTGTGCTTCATCAAACGCTGTTTCTTTATCTTTAAGTGTCTTTCCCACTGCAATAGACTCTTCACGCAGTTCTGGTGTAATGCCCGATTTTGCCTTTTGAGCAAGCTCATTTTTTTGAGAACGAAGCGCTTCTACTTCTATAATTAATTCTCTAACCTGTGCATCTAATGCTATTAATTTTTCTGTGGCAAATTCAGGTTCTTTTCTAGTAATTTGGGCGCTTACACTTTGGGGGTCTTGGCGCAGGAGAGTAAGATCTATCATGGAAAAACTCACTTATTTCGATATAACAGTAATTTTCTTAATTAAGTATCTTTGCTAAAATACACGATTTTTAAAGATTTTAAACTACAAATGATTAAAGGACTGTCTGCTCCGCAGCTATTTTATCTAG
>CAIQNR010000006.1 GCA_903873255.1 uncultured bacterium
CTCAATTTATGGCTACTCCTGAAATGAATGCTGTAAAAGTACAACTTGCTGAAAAACTTAGAAGTCAATTTGCTTTATTGATGACGCAATCTGCTGTGTATATTCCTAATTTTATGAGCAAAGATATTTATAACGGACATCATGTTGCAAAACGATTTTCTGTACAAAAATTTGATATTCATCATTTTAAACATTTGGTTCAACAAGAAGGTGTAACCAAAGATGCATTACGTAATTTTTATGAACAAAAAGCTAATGTAGATAAATGGTACTGGATTCCAGAACAACGATTTGGTGCAGTATGGGAATTTTTACCAGCTGATTATGGTATTCAAGTGAGTGATTCTGAAATTCAAGAATATTATTCAAAAAATAAAACAACTCGCTATATAGAACAACCTGCTCAATTTAAAGTTAGAGAAATTATTTTTAGTAAGGCATCTGAAATGGGTATGGAAGGACTTAGACAAGAAGCTGAAAAGGCATATGCGCGTGTACTTTCTAATCCAGAATCATTTGCGGATGTAGCAAAAGAGGTTTCTCAAAATAAGGAAACTGCTGCTAAGGGCGGACTTGTTGATTACTTTGTTCGTGGTTCAAAAGATAAAGAGTATGAAAAGGCAATGGTTCGTTTAAAGAATGATGGCGAAATAACTGGCATAGTTAAAACTGCTGAAGGTTTTGCGATTGTTCAGCGTGTTGGCCGTAAAGAGCCTATCTATAGTTCTTTGGAAAGTGTTAAAAAAGCTATTGTGACTTCGCTTACTGAACAAAAATTCAGAAGAACTTTTGCAAAAGATGCAGATCGAGTTGTAAAAGAACGCAATGAAGCTGATCTGAATACATTTATTTCATCTCATCATGGTTCTAAGAAAAATGTAGGCCCAATTGAAAAAAATAAAGGATCTGATTATCAAAGAATTTTTGGTTTAAGAAACGATGGTGATAGCGCTGTATTTATTCAAGATGGTAAAGGAATGATCCTTACTTTACAAGAAAAAAAAGCACGTCATTTGCCTGCGTTTTCTAGCATGATTGAGAAAATTACTCATGATTATGAAGAAGATCGAGCTTATTTACTTTTGCAAGATGCAATGAAAAAGGCTCAAGATATGGCACGCAATGAAGGAATGCTTGTTACTGTGGATGGTTCTAAAATCCATACAACTGACTTTATTTCTCCTGAAAACACTGAAGAAGTTAAAAAAATGGTTGATCAAGAAGAATATCCAAACGATTTCATTTTTATGACTTTTCCAGGACAAATGATGTCTGCTAGTACTAAAAAAGGTGGGATTTTAATACGAGTTGATGAGCTTAAAAAAGAAGATGCTTCCTTATACAGTGAAAAAAAGTTAACTGCAGAGGGTGAGTCTTATAAAACGATTCATAACCTCTTTACGAGTGCTTGTCTTGCGTCTTTATTTAGAACTGCTACAATTAGGATCAATGAAGAATTGATACATGGAAAAGATAATCTCTTATGAAAACAAAGACAACGACAAATATTGAATATACAGAAATGCAAGATGATGGATCAAAAGTAGCACCAGATTCAGCCTTAAAACAACGGGCGCTTGATGTTACTTTTGCTCAAATTGATAAGCAGTATGGAAAAGGAGCAGTTATGCTTCTTGGCCAGTCTGTTGGATCAAGAGTTGCTGCTATATCAAGTGGTTCTATTTTAATAGACCAGGCGATAGGAATTGGCGGTTATCCGGTTGGTCGTGTCATTGAAATATTTGGACCAGAAGCTTCTGGAAAGACAACATTAGCATTACAAGCAATAGCTCAATCTCAACGTAATGGCGGGATTTGTGCATTTATCGATGCAGAACATGCACTTGATCCTGAGCATGCCGCAAAATTGGGTATAAATATTAATGATTTGATCATTTCTCAACCTGATTATGGCGAACAAGCTCTTGATATTGTTGAAATGTTAATACGATCCGGTGCTGTTGATATTATTGTAGTAGACTCTGTTTCTGCCCTTGTTCCTAAAGCGGAACTTGAAGGCGATATGGGAGATACACATGTTGGGCTTCAAGCTCGTTTAATGTCACAGGCGCTGCGTAAGCTGACTCCAGTTGTGCATAAGTCAAAAACTGTTTTGATTTTTATTAATCAGATCCGTCAGACTATTAATAGTCTGCCGTTTGCAAATAAAGAAACAACTTCAGGCGGTAATGCATTGAAGTTTTATGCTTCATTGCGTATCGATGTTCGTCGTATTGCAAGTTTGCGTAATGGCGATGAGCATGTTGGAAATAGAGTTTGTGTTAAGATTGTAAAAAATAAAGTTGCAGCTCCTTTTAAAAAGGTTGAGTTGGACCTCTTATTTACTGAAGGTATAAGCAGAGAATTAGATTTACTTGATGCTTCAGTGCATTATGGTGTTATTACACAATCTGGTTCTTGGTTTTCTTACGAAGGCAGTAAAATTGCTCAAGGAAGAGATCAAGCATTGAAATTTTTGAAGGATGATCCAGTTGTATCTGGTGCAATCAGAGCAAAAGTTCAAGGTGTGATAGCAAGTAAATAATGAATTATTACAAAATAGATAGTATAAAGAGGGTATTGGTCCTTTGAAAGAAAAAACTACAAACAATGGAGTTATTGCGAACGAAGCAATTCGTGCTCGTGATGTTCAATTGATAACTGAAGATGGCAGAAATGTTGGGGTTGTGTCTCGTGACGAAGCGTTGTTTCGTGCAAAAGAGGCTGGCCTTGATTTAGTAATGCTTTCTGAAGGAAAAGATACACCTATTGTTAAGATCATGGATCTTGGCAAAGAACTGTATGAAAGAAAGAAGAAGCAAGCTGAAGCTAAAAAACATCAAAAGGTTATACAAGTAAAAGAAATAAAGCTGAGGCCGAAAATTGGTGAACATGATTATGTTACCAAGATGAAGCAGGGAATAGGATTCCTGCAAGATGGGAAGCATCTTAAAGTTACGCTTTTGTTTAGAGGCCGTGAAGTTGCAAATAAACAAGAACGTGGGCTTGAAATGTTTCAAAAAATTAGTCAAACATTCCAAGAAGAAGGTTTGCTAGAGCATCTTGCTGAAGATAAAGATATTAAAGCAGGACCAGCATGGTCTAAGATTTTTTATTTAAAGAAATGATTGGATAAGATATGCCAAAAGTAAAAACAAATTCTGCTGCAAAGAAGCGTTTTAAAAAGACTGCTAAAGGCAAAATTAAATGTACATCTTCTATGAGACGCCATCTTTTGACAAAAAAGAGCAGAAAAAGCAAACGCCAAATGCGTAAAAATGCATATATCAGTCAAGCTGATGCAGCAAGAATTTCTCAGTTAATACCATATTAATAGTAAAAAAGTGGACGGAACACGATCATGACAAGAGTAAAACGCGGTATAGTTGTTAAAAAACGTCATAAACGTTTATTAAAACAAACCAAAGGTTTTTGGGGACAAAGAAAAAATATTTTCAAACGCGCTAAAGAAACTTTAATGCGTGCAATGGCTTTTGCTTATAAAGGCAGAAAGCTTAGAAAGCGTGATATTAGAACTCTCTTTATTACACGTATCAAAGCTGGTGCTCGTGCTCATGGCACATCATACAGCCGTTTTATGTTTGGCTTGAAAAAAGCAAGCGTTCTATTGAATAGAAAAATGCTTAGTCAGTTAGCAATTTATGAACCAAACGGTTTCACTAAGATTGTTGAATTAAGTATACAAGCACAATCTTGACAATAAATTTCCAATGTTAGTACACTTTGAAAGACTTTGAAACTTTTAAAGGGAGACTACTATGGAAATGTTACGTGCGTTAGAGCAAAAAATAGAGAGCCTTGTCGAGTTGATTAAGCGTCAAAAAGAAGAGACGATAAATTTGGTAGATGAAAATCGAGAATTATCGTCCCGCATTAATCAACTTGAAAGTGCTCTTTTGCATGAAGCGAAAAAAGTTGAGCTAGAGTTGAAGGAAGAGCGCTCCGCTACGCGTCAAGTAGTAGACGAGATCATCAAAAATATAGATGATCTGATTGAAAACGGAGGTGTTAGGTGAGTAAGGTAAAAGTAACTATCTTTGGTTCGACTTATTTCCTTATTACAGATCAAACCGAAGATCATATTCATCAAGCGGCATCCCATGTCGATCAGATTATGAAGAGTTTACAACATTCTGTTGAAGATACTTCAAAAATCGCAGTTCTTACTGCTCTTCAGCTGGCAAGCAAACTTCTTATACTTGAGCAGCAACAACATTATGCATTTAATGAACAAAAACGCCTTATGGAAAAAATTGATTCCATAGTGTGATTTTGTACTTGTATTTGTTGTTTTGAACGATGGTTTGAGCCATTTCTCTAATGCATTCTAGATAGAGGGTTGCGGGGACAGCTGATAGTAATGTTTAACATCATGTTGATTGTAAGAGAGATTTAAATGGTAACAATAATAGCGCAAATACTTAGTGTTTTAGGCATCATTATTTCGAGCATCATGTTTTTTTATGCTCGTAAAAAAATGGAAGAAGCCGATAGCACTATGAATAAAGTTCAAGAAAAATGGAAGACTGTTAAGCGCGAAACCGAAAATGAACGTCGGGAAGCACAGCTTAAAGTTAAAGATGAAATCTATAAAAAACGTATGGAATTTGAAGCTGAAATCAAAAAAGAACGTCTTGAACTTGAAAGACATCAGTCAAAAATAGCCGATAAATACGAAGTACTCGAAAAAAAAGAAGAACAACTGGATGATCAAAGACGTGAAGCGCAACAAACAGAGCGTAAGCTTTCTCGTATGAGCGAAGTGATGCATGCAAATGAAGAGAAGTTAAAATCTCTTTATACTGAGCTTATTAATAAATTAGAAAATATCGCTGGAATCAGCAAAGATCAGGCTAAAAAGGAACTTTTTGATACACTTCAAGCGGAAGTTAAACTTGCAAATGAAAAGTGGATTCAAAAGGTAGAAGAAGAATCTCGTCAAATAGCAAAAGAACGATCAAATCAAATTGTGGTTGGTGCTATGCAGCGCTACACCATTGATCAAGTCAGTCCAAATTCATCAAGCGTTGTTCATTTACCAGCTGAAGAAGCAAACACCATGAAGGCGCGTATCATTGGTAAAGAAGGTCGCAACATCAAGTCCCTTGAAATGGCGACCGGTATGGAGTTTGTTATCAGCACCGATACTCCAGAAATTATTACCATCTCAGGTTTTAACCCTATTAGACGGGAAGTTGCTCGTCGTTCTTTAGAAAAATTGATTATCGATGGTCGTATCAACCCAACTCGTATCGAAGAAACAGTACAGTTGTGTGAACGGGAAATTGATGAAATTGTTGAAGAATACGGTAAAAAAGCGGTGCTTGAATGTAATGTTCAAGGCATACATTCCGATATTGTCACCCTTCTGGGCAAACTCCATTTTAGAACAAGTTTTTCTCAAAATGTACTTGAACATTCCATTGAAGTTGGAATGTTTGCTCGCATGATTGCAGAAGAATTAGGGCTTGATGGCAAAATTGCAATGCGTGCAGGGCTGCTCCATGATATTGGTAAAGCAGTAACAGCAGAGGTTGAAGGACCACATGCTATTATTGGTGGTGACATTGCAAAACGTTGCGGCGAAGATCCGCTTGTTGTAAATGCAATTTCTGCCCATCACGAAGAAGTTGTTTTCATGTCGATCTACGCACCACTTGTAGTGATTGCCGATACTATATCTGCATCTCGACCAGGCGCACGTCGTGAAACATTGACAGCATATGTGAAACGTCTTGAGAAATTAGAAGAAATAGCAAACTCATTTACCGGTGTTAAAAAAGCCTACGCACTTCAAGCAGGCCGCGAAATTAGAATCATTGTACAAGAAGACTTCTTAGATGATGACAAAGCGCTGATACTTGCACGTGATGTTGCTAAAAAGATTGAGGAAGAAATGAACTTCCCAGGTCAAATTAAAGTTAATGTTATTAGAGAAAAACGTGCTATAGAGTACGCACGATAAAAGGAATTGCTTCATGAATACACTACGAGTTTTACTCCTTGGGGATCTTTTCGGTAAGCCTGGCGTTAATATTTTTATTCGCCATATCGATGATATCCGTAAAAAATATCGTGTTGACGCAACTATAGTCAATGGAGAAAACACAGCGTTTCAAAATGGTATGGGAATAACGCCTGACATTATGGAACTTTTTAAGAAATACAAAGTTGATGTGGTTACTTCTGGTAACCACATTTTTGATAAAAAAGAGATCTATCCGTATCTTACCAATAATTCAGATCTTATACGTCCTGCAAACTTACCAAACATTGCCCCAGGAAAGGGCTTTACCACGTTTGTTTGTCAGGGTTTCTTAATTGGTGTTATCAATATTATGGGCCGCGTTTTTATGAGTCAGCATGTTGAATGTCCGTTCAGAACGATTGATTCAATTTTGATGTATTTATCCCAAAAAACACCCATTATTTTTATTGATAATCATGCGGAAGCAACATCAGAAAAATTAGCAATTGGATACTATTTTGATGGAAAGGTATCGGGCGTTGTTGGTACACATACACATGTTCAAACAAATGATGCGCGTATTTTACCAGGTGGTACTGCCTATATTACTGATCTTGGGATGGGCGGCGCGCTCAATTCTATGATTGGTGTAAAAAAAGAAATATTACTTCAAAAAATGCTAACTCAAATGCCTGCAAAATATGAGGTTGCAACTGAACCTCCGTATGTTTTGAGTGGGGTGATTATTGAAGTTGATACAAAGACAGGAAAATCAAAGTCGATAGAAACAATTTATTTGGTGGATCATGAATCTTTATAAATATGTTACATCTTTTGCCTTGATCGATCGCTTGGGGATCGGTGGTATATTTTTGATGTATGCCTTTTTTTCTACAACATTAAGTTTAGCAAAATCAGTCCTCGCGTTTGGTCCAATGGTAACCTACATTGGACTTCGTATGGTTATTTCAGGTGCGTTGTTGCTTGTTTATTATCTTGTTGTCATGCGCAAAAAAATTGTACTTGTTCGTAGAAGAGATCTCATAGGATTTATCAATATTGCACTGTTTGGTATTTGTGGATCCTATGTTTTATCATTTTGGGCCCTTCAGCACCTTTCTATTGCAAAGAGTGCATTTTTACTTATTTTAAGTCCATTTTTTACAGCTTTTTTTGCATGGCTCCATGGATTTGAAAATTTTACGAGTAAAAAAATTCTTGGTTTAACTATTGGTGCACTTGGTACTATTCCTATTTTGATGTCAAAAACAGCTGATGAAGCTGTTTTTTCAAGTGTTTTTGTTTTGGATGTCCCTGAAATTCTCACACTGATCAGCGTTGCATTGTATGCCTATAGTTGGGTAGAAGTTAAAAAACTTATGAACAAAGGTTACGACACTTCCCTTATCAATGGGATGACCATGTTTTTGGGTGGAATAGCAACGCTCATGATAGCGTATTTTTTAGATGGATGGGCATCAGGTGTCAGTCCTGTTACTGATTGGGCATGGTATGGTGTGTATGTTACAGGAATTGTTGCTGTTGGAACTTTCTGTTTTTCACTCTATGCACATGTGCTCCATCGTTATTCACCAACATTAATTTCATTTTTTGGTTTTTCAGAACCATTCTTTGCAGCTCTTTTTGGGTGGCTCTTTATTTCTGAAGAAATTTCATGGGTGTTTGGTGTTGCTCTTTGTATTGTTTCAGTAGGACTCTATATTTTTTATCAAGAAGAATTAGATTAAATAGAAGTATAATTATTATTTTTTCATACGTAGGGGGAATTATTTATGAAAATAACAATATTGATTTTGGCCTCATTTTTGATGGTAGGTGAGTTACAAAGTGCACAGCACGTTCAGTCAGTTGAAGAGATAAAGAAAGCATTGGAAGAAAATAAAAAGTTGTTTCAAATAAGACGAAATACTCTTCAACAAGAGTCACATTTAACAGATGCAGAAAAAGCATATGCATTATTGATGCTTGGTGCAGATGAACAGGATGAAGAACTTGATCTTCAATATCAGTTGAATGTTGCATATAATCGGCAATTATTACGAACAAGAAATTCAAATCGATCTTTATTTAGAATGGGAATTGCTAGAGAAGATGATTTTGCTGATCGTGCTTCTATGCCGCAAGCTCAAGGAGTTCAAGTACCAGTTCGAACAGTTATTTCTGAGCCACTTCCACAACGACCTGCGCCAAGACGGTCTATTCCTGGAGAAAATCCATATGCTACTCTGGAAGACATGAAATGGCATAAATATCAATTTAGGCTTAAAGCTCAGCAAGAGGCTGAAGAAGCCGCAAAAAAGACTGCTCAAGATGATGCCATGAGAAGAATACAATCGGAGCCCTTAAAATCTTCTAGACAAAGAGCACAAACTTCTATTTCAGTACCAGAATCACAATCTCAAGAATCTTCTAAGCTTGAGAAAAAAAGTGAAAAAAAGACTACTTGGTTATAACATTTCTCAAAAATTCTTAATTTTACGTTAAAGTGAGCTTTTATTTCGGTGTAAAAGCTCACTTTGTTTTTTTTATGATTTCATGTCTAATTCTATTAGAAATGTTTTAAATGGTTTTTAATAGTAGGAGGTTATTTATTAAAACACAATTATTAGCCTTAAGCTTAATGAGCTTGGCAATTTACAACAGCTCAGTCTTCAGATTTGCAAAAAACAATTTCATATAGAATTGCAGTTGATAATACTAGAGAAATAGCAAAAAATTTAATTTGGGACACAATCTTTCGAGATGCTACGAAGAGTGTAATCTTTGATCTTGAAAATCGTGAGCTAACTAAAATGGAAAATCATAATATGTCTTCCACAGACCTAAATCTTGCACCTGAAAAAAGAAAGGCGGCGCGAATTAATGGTTTTATATTTTGTTTAGATCTAATGGAAAAATCACGTAATAAAATATTAGATGAAATTAAGGAATTACAATCATGTTCGCGTAGGAATGCAGTTGTTCCTATTACAGTTCATATAACAGCGGTATAATGTACGTTATAAAAATAAATGGAGGCTACAAAAAATGAATATAAAGAAAATACTTTTCACTGCGCTGGCAGTAATAACGGTTGGTAGTAAAGCAGCAGAGCAAAAGCAAGAACCAAAGCCAGGTCATACATTATCACAAATTTTATATCTGAATGGCGTTAGTGAGGATCCTGCTTTGTTAGATAATTTTACTCGCGTTACCAATAATCCGCCTGTTATTGGACAAGGCCGTTCAGGATGGTCTTTACTAGAAATTGCAGATCCAAGAAATTTTTCTGTACCTGCTGGTTTTCCGCCACTTTTTCGTGATGAACAAAAAAAAATAAATCTAACGCCATCAGTAAAAACGCATAAAAAAATGTTTTTATTTGATGAAAATGCTTCTGAATTTTTACAAAATATTGGAGAAAATACAGGGTTTGATTCTAAGAAAGTTAATTCATTTAATCCATTTGATGCAGATGCTGATTTAAAAAATTCGGTTTCAACAGAAATACAAGTTCTAAAAGGTCAAATTGAATCTGATAATAAGAAATTTGATACATCTAATCCATTTTATTCATCAGATGATTCATCTGATGATGAGAATGATTATTTAGATGTTCAAGAAGTTTTAGCAAAAGTAACATTGACTCCTGTAGTTGGATCAGAAGATAAACGCGCAGTACGATATACATCAGAAACAACAAAAGATGTTACAAGTGAGGAAGATCTTTTTGCTGTTCCAGCTCAGTTATTAGGTTCGCAATTTTTAGTATTAGCAGATCGTTATCAAAGACAAGCAACTTCAAATATTCCTATTAATACTACTGAAGGTATGTTGGTTGTACCATCTACAAATTTAAGTAGAAAAGCTCCAGTAGTAGCAGTTCGTCACCAGCAACAATCATCGGCTACAACACATTTTAGTTTTCCGCATTCTTTGTATTCGCGATCAATAGCACAAGAAGTGGATAGAGAACTTGAAGAAGCTGCTTTTCCTAATGGCAGAAGGCCTCAAAAATATACATCAGAAACAACAAAAGATGTTACAAATGATGAAGATTTTTTTGCTGTTCCAGCTCAGTTATTAGGTTCGCAATTTTCATCATTAGCAGCTCATTATCAGGAGGAAACAACCTCAAGAATTCGTGTCAGCACAGAAGGTATATTTGATGTTGTGCCAGCTCAAGTTTTCAATTCTCATCCTCAACAACAAACATCTGCTGATAGCACTGATTCAATACCTGTTATAGAAGAACCTATTCACGAAGCAAGAGAATCTGCTTTATCTCGTTATGATGCGATGATGGCCAAATTGGCAAAAAAATAATTGTTGAAATGAGGTTGAGCATAATTTTGTTTATCTCGTTTTCAATTTAGTAATTTAAGAATATACTCCCTGTTAACAATAGTGTTTTGTAACCTATATAAACAGGGAGTTTTTTTATGTTAAAAAAAATGTTATTTGCAAGTTTTCTGATTGCATATAGTTCATCGATACTTTCTAGTTCTGCTTTGCGTGCTATTGCCCGTATTCCATCTAGTTCTTTAACAAAAGCTCCCGTAAGAACTATCAGTAGTGGATCTGATGAAGACTTTGCTTTTCTTAGAACGGCATATATAGGTTTTTTGATTTTAGGATCGAGCTTTATGGTTGCACATGAGTTGAGCACGGTTGCTAATGAAACAAAACGTTGTGCTGATGCATTAGAAAAAATTGCTCATGAGTCTGAATCTATTAAACAAAATGCCTATGCAATAAATGGCAGTACAAAAACTATTCTTCAAACATTACAGGCTTCTAAAAAATAATAAATTTACCATTAGAGGAATACAATACATGTTACCAATAGTCTTATTTTATGGACTTATTTCGGGAGTTTTTGCATTTGGTAAACAAGCTGTACTGTATGTACAACCAATTTTTTTAAGTTCATCCCGGTTGCCTTTTGCAGGGCTTGCCATACTTGCGTATCAATTTGTTTTTAGACGCCATCAAATTTATTACCAGCGTGCATGTGTATTTTTTCTCTTTCTTTACGGTATTGCACTGCTTATAGGTGATTCATTTAGATTTACGGCTATGCTTACCATTCCTGCGCCAAATTCGGCTCTTATATCAGCAACAGGTCCCTTTGTTACTGCAATAGTTGCCCATTTTTTACTTAAAGAATATTTAACCGTACGTAAAGCTGTGGCATTGGTACTTGGTTTTTTAAGTATCGTTCCTCTTATTATGAATAATCTTTCTGCTTTGCCAGAAGGGCAATCAACTCAGCAAGTTTTATTTGGGTATTTTGCATCATTTATTTCTGTAGTTGGTTTTGTAGGTTCTGCTTATGCACTCAAAATCTTAACATCTCGGCTTAAATATCCTCCATTGACTGCAGCTGGTATTGGGACGGTAATTGGTGGGCTTGTTGGCCTATGTGCATCCTGGATCTATGAAATATGGACACCTCTTCCTTTAACAACTATGCATGAAGCGTTCCCGTTTTTATTACTGCTTTTTGTAGGTCACAATATTATTGGATACCCTGTTTTTGCCTATTTAATTAATAAGTATCCGATTACTTTGGTCTCTTTTGGACAATTAACATTACCTTTATTTACTGCGCTCTTGCGGTACTTTTTATTTGGTGATCCTATTTCTTGGCTTTTTGGAGTTTCGCTTATAGTACTTAGTGGTGCATTTTATATTTTTTATACGGAAACAAAAAAACAAGACGCAACGGTCTAAATAGGGTATAACAATCAACTCATATAATTTTTAAAAAAAGAGAGAAAATTATGTTATTAATACTCAGTATGTACGCATTGTTTGCCTCAACATTTATTCTTGGCAGAGAAGTAGTATCAATTGTTCCGCCGATATTTTTTATTGGCATTCGTATGTTGTTGGCAGGTAGCATGCTCTTTACTTATATTTGGAGCGTCCATCGCGAGCAAATTAAATGTAAGCGTGCAGAATTACCGTGGTTTTTAGGAATTGTATTTTTTCATATTTATGCAGCCTATGTTCTTGAATATATTAGTTTACAGTATTTAACAGGTGCTAAGGTAAGTTTGCTTTATAATCTTTCCCCATTTATTACAGGTCTTCTTGCCTATTTTTTAATGAAAGAAAAAATGACCTTTCAGCGTTGGCTTGGGCTTGCTATTGGATTTTTTGCCTTTTTACCACTTCTTATAAATCAATACATAACAACAAGTAATCCTTTAGTAGAACAAACTTTTGAATATGCAGAAATTATTTTACTCATTTCTATTACATCGTCATGCATAGGTTGGATTTTTATGAAGAAGCTGACTCATTATCATGATCATTCCTATTTATTTGTAAATACCGTAGGGATGTTAGGGGGGGGGGTGCTTGCGCTTGCAACTTCTTGGTATACTGAGCAATGGCCCTGTATCCATGATATCGTTTATAATCTTCCATTTATACGTGGGCTTTTTGGCTTGATTATTATTGGTAATATTATCTGTTACAACTTATATGGTTATTTGCTTCATCGTTATTCAACAACATTTTTATCATTTTGTGGCTTTTTCACCCCACTTTTTGCAGCACTCTTTGGTTGGATTTGGTTGGGTGAAACAATAGAACTATCTTTTATTGTTACTGTTTTGCTGGTAACAGTTGGTTTGTATATTTTTTATAAAGAAGATTTAAAACTTGGGTATAGCATAAAAAAATAGAAGCGCCTTTTATAGAAAGCGCCTCTTATGGGGATGAGAACTTTTAAAAATTATTAATTTGTAAAGTCTTCTTATTCTAGAGCTTTAAGTGTTTTTTTTGCGTGAGCTCTTACATTATTCATACGAGGAGCCCCTTTCATACGTTCCATTTTTGCCTGCATTTGTGCCATTCCTTCACTTTTTTCTTCTTCAGGTGTCATTTTTATATGATGTTTTGTATAATTTTCATCATAGTCAGAATGTTGGGATCTTTGAGGATATTCTTCCTTTGAGTATGTTTCTTCAGATCTACTTACTGCATTACTATCCTCTCCGAAAGCTTCCCCGTTAGAAAACCAACGAACATTCTTCTTTTTAGGAGCACTTGAAGCTTCTTCTACATAAGGATCAAGCTTTACCATTATAGAATTAGGATTATTTCTTCGTTCGTGATGTAGCCGTTTAGAAACATATTTTCCAGCACGCAGTCCAGCCATATCTTTTTCAAGATTAGCTGCATCAATTTGTTTTATCTCATCATATGAAGTTGAAAATTTTTTATTCGATGCAAAAACAGTTCCAAGTGTAACGAATCCTAACACGCTAATAATTACCTTTTTCTTCATAGTAGCCTCCTTTTTTTTATATACATTTAACTATTTCTAAAATTAACTTACAGCACATTGATTATCGTCAGATTGTGTATTTTCTTGATCTTGAATCTCACGAAATTCTTTGAGTAATTTTTGAGGTAATACTGCAGTTTCCATATAATTCGGATCATCTTTATGTTTTTTTTCTAAAGCTAATAATTTTTTTTGTATTTGTTCTCTTTTTTCATTTAAAGATATTTTTACAATCTTATTTTGAACATATCTTTTACGAAGTTCTTTACCAACAACAGCTCCTAATGTTTCATTTACATCTCGGTGAGTGTTACTTTCTTCTTCAGGTGTAATTTCTGTGTGGTATTTTGTATAATTTTCATCAAAATTTTTATCGGTTGCATCAATTACTCTTTGAGGATAGTCATCAATTGAGTAAGTTTCTTTATAACCACTTACCACATTACTATCTCCTCCTGCAGCTTCTTTTTTACTATCATACCATTTGACTTTAGTTCTATCAGATTGAAATTTTGTAAAAATATCTCTTGGTTCTCTCTCCACTACATAAGTATCATTACTTTTTAACTTATTAAGTTCATCATCAATAACAGGCTCAAGAATAGTAAAAAAGGCTGAGCAGCCATTCGCTATAAAAGCTTTTGCTTTCTTATCATCATTAGTGATAAAAGCAGCTTCTTTATTTTTTTCACGTGATTTTGTTTGTAAAAATCTTTTTATTGAAGAAAGAATTTTATTTATTTTAGTTGTTTCTTTTACTTCTAAGTTTTTAATAAGTGTATTAAATGCATTAGCAAAATCTGTAAAAAAAACATTATATTCTTCTTCAACCAAGAGAGGCTTTGTTCGGTCTTCAAGTCCTGTTGGAGTTGCAAGTTGAAAAAGATCATAAGTCTCGGACATGCCATCATTAATAATTTTTTTTAAATTGTCAGAAAAAAAGATTTCTACATTTTTTGCATCTGCAGGTTGTATATGCTGTCGCAGTAGAGTTTGATACAAATTTGCTGTAGATTTATTAATGCGCATGTCTATCGTAGGATTTTCAAAACTTTCTAGTTCTTCACCATCAGCATAAAGATAATTGGTCTTCACTAGTAAAAATAGGCTTAACAAGCCAATAGAAATTATCTTTTTTGTCATCACTTCTCCATTTAAAATTAGATCTTAATTGAAATGATAACAGTTTTATAATAATAAAATCAATGATTTAAATATATTTATAAAAAATACAGAAAATAACTATAGGGCATAGAGAAGCTTGTTTTTTTTTAAATCATTCCAGTTTTGAGCTCAAGATGTGATCTATCAGATTGTGATTCTTCATATGAAAATAGGTTTGCATTTATTTTTTCTAAATAAGATATTTTTGTTATTTCATACTTGGCAATTTGTTCTTCTAAAGAATCCCGTTTTTCACATGCTTCTGTATAATCATCATGTTCAAGGTCAATTTTATTATCTTCATGATCTTCAATAGTTTCTGTTATACGTTTCAAATCATTTTCTAGTTGGAATAATATTTTTCTTATTTTCCCATATTCATTGTTAAGAGATGGTTGTTCTGGTGTAGGGATATGGGGCGTAGAGTTAGGTAATATTTTTTCAATTGTTCCTTCAAGAAGGCCTTGAGTTTTTTTAGTTAATTCTTCTAAAGTAGCAATTTCTTGTTCTAATTTTTCTTTATTAATTTGACCAAAGAATATAGTAGGTTTCAAACTGCTTTTTTTAAAGCCTAACATCATAGAATATTCATCTAGTTTTTCTTTCAATTGATCAGATGTCATTTTTTCTAAGGCATATTCTTTTGTTGTTTGTGCTCTTATAAGAGAACGTTCTTCTTTTGTATACAAGAGATCATTTTGTATTTCAGTATATTTATTTATTTCGGCATGATATAGAAAAGTTTCTGCGCCTATTCGATCAAGACAGTCTTTTTTTGAAGTTGGAAGAGTTTCTAAAATATCCGGAGAACATATACCAGAAGATTTTATACTTTGTAAAAGTTCACTTACATCATCTTCTTCAGTTTTATGTGGATTAGAAATTACAGAATGAGCATAAAATAAACCAGCCTGCTCTGTTTTAAGTTTCCCCAATTTTTTTTTAAGGCTTTTCAAATTAGCTATCTCTATCTCATACTCTTGAGATGGTTTACCTTCGTTTGCAAATGATACGTGTTTAAATCCTTTTTTTCTTGAAAGATGAGCTCCTTCATTTAAAGGTATTGATTGAAGAACCGCTCGCTTTTTTGGTTCAGAAGACGATTGCCTTAAAGATTGATCTGCATTTGCACCTGAAAGCAGGGCAACCAGTAGAAACGGTAAGGAATAAAAAAAATTCTTAGTCATATAACAAGCTCACTTATTTAGTTTTTAATATAATAATTTCTTATTGTAATTTTATATTAAAATGGATTTTTAACAAGTGGGGTATGGGTTATAAAGTACTTTTTACAATGTTTACTATTTTTTTTATACTAAGAACAGTTTATTTTAAGGTTACGTAACCTCATCAAAGAGAAAATTATTATGAGTCAAAAATTACCCGATATTACCAAAAATCTACCTGAATGGTACCAAGAAATTATCTATCAAGCTGAACTTGCCGATCAATCTCCCGTACGCGGATGTATTGTAATTAGACCTTATGGCAATGATATTTGGGAAAGTATTAAAGGTATTTTAGATAAAAAAATTAAAGATTCAGGCCATAAAAATGCCATTTTCCCTTTATTAATTCCAGAATCTTTCTTTAAAAAAGAAGCTCAGCATGTTGAAGGATTTGCCCCAGAACTTGCTATTGTAACTCATGCAGGCGGTAAATTACTGGCTGAACCTTTGGTAGTTCGTCCAACATCAGAAACTATGGTCCATTATATGTTTGCTCAATGGATACGATCATGGCGTGATTTACCATTAAAAATTAATCAATGGGCTAACGTTGTCCGTTGGGAGATGAGGCCGCGGGCATTTTTAAGAACCACTGAGTTTTTCTGGCAAGAAGGACATACCGCCCATGCAACACATCAAGAAGCGAGTGATGAGGCCCTCTTAATGCTTGGGCACTATAAAGATTTGGCTGAAAATTATTTGGCAATACCGGTTATTACTGGTCGCAAATCTGAGGGTGAAAAATTCCCTGGTGCAGATATAACCTATACCTTTGAAGGGTTTATGCCTGATGCGAAAGCGCTACAAATGGGTACCTCTCATATGTTGTCTCAAAGTTTTGCGCATGCTTTTGAAATGAAGTTTCAGGATAAAGAAGGTAAAGTTGCTTATCCTTTTCTTACGAGTTGGGGAGCAACAACACGTTTAGTTGGCGCACTTGTGATGACTCATGGTGACAATAAAGGGCTGGTGCTTCCTCCAAAAATTGCACCTATTCAAATTGTGATTGTTCCAATTTATAAAACAGAAGAAGATAAAGCTCTTGTAATGGCGGTTGCTGAAAAAATTAAAGCTCAACTTCCAGAACTGCGTGTGTTGATTGATACTGATGATCAAAAAACACCAGGCAATAAGTTTTATCATTGGGAACTACGTGGCGTGCCGGTTCGTATAGAAATTGGTCCACGTGATTTAGCAAACAATCAAGTAACGGTTGCCGATCGTTTGGGCATTGCAAAAACACAAGTGCTGGTTGATGAAGTTGCTTCTTATACAAAAGAACAGTTGATTAGTATCCAAAAAACAATGTTTTATAAAGCTCTTGATCGTCAAAAAGCACAAATGGTACGTAAAGAAACGTTAGAAGATATTGTAGCTGTTAAAGAAACAAATATGGTCACAACAGGCTTTTGTGGTGCGCGAGCATGCGAAGCAGTGCTTAAACAACATACTCTATCAATTAGATGTTTACTTGATGAAACAACATTTGGTACCTGTTTTAATTGTGATACAAAAAATGCTTCAGATTGTATTGTAGCTCGATCTTATTAATTATTTTGAATTCAGGAAGGACCTGGCAATGAGACATTTCATCATGCTTTTCTTATTGTTAGGTTCTTCGTCTTTACATAGTAGTTCTCATTTTGATTGTCCGGGCAAGCAGGCTCAAAAATATATACATATTGCTCAAGTGTTTATCGAAAACAAAACTTCGTTATGGCAAGCCGTATATGACAATAATGATGTTGCTGTTACAAAAATTATAACAGCTTTATCACCTTATGAAAAGCGTCTTTTATTGCGTTTAAAGCATACTTCACACGCTAATTTTATAGACTATTCACCGTTAGAGTTGGCAGAAGAAATGCAATGGTCGTTTGCATTAAAATATAATGAGTCTGCAATAAGAAAAAATGAAAATATTCTTGCGGTACTTAACGCTTCAGTTAAAGAATCTGTAGGAGTGTATTGGTCATCTGGATTAGAAAAAACCCAGTGTCAAGTTGATGAAACTATAGCACAAATGAGGGCCACTATCGGAAAAGAAATTTTGGAAAGAAATGCTTAAGTAGAAAGTGATCGATCAATGCTTACAACGTACATATCAGATTTTGAGCGCTACTTGCTGACAGAAAAACGGGTATCCCATAATACCTTTGATGCCTACAAGCGAGACATGAGTCAGTTTGTAGAGTTTATGGAGCGGCATGCTTATGATATGGCAACCATTACAACCAAAGAACTTAAAGAGTTTTTAAAAGAACTCCGTCAGCAGGCGTTGAGTGCAAGTAGTGTGTCGCGCAAAATATCATGCCTTAAAACATTCTTTAAACATCTTGAAGAAAAATATGGGCTAAAAAATTATTCTGAACATTTAGTACTTCCTAAACTAGAAAAAAAGTTGCCGCAATTTTTAAGTGAACAGCAGATTGAAACATTGTTTAATCATGCACAGCAAGCATCTTCTGATAATGATCAGCGCAATTATGTTATGTTGTACTTTTTGTATGCAACAGGTATGCGTATTAGCGAGCTGACAGAACTCCGTTTTTCGGCATTAGATTTTGAAAGTGGCTTTATAAAAATTAAAGGTAAAGGTGGTAAAGATCGTCTTATACCGTTGCCACAGCAAGCGCAGGTTCTTTTAGGTGAATACCTGCAAACAATCTATCCAGTGTTTTTAACTAAAACAAAGGGGCGTATGAATGATATTTTATTTCCTACCTATTACAACAATCAGCTTAAGCCAATGTCTCGCCAATCCTTTTGGGGATATATAAAAGATATGGCGCTTCAAGCGGGTATTAGTACTGCATTATCTCCACATCAAATACGTCATTCACTTGCAACCCATTTACTTAATAAGGGAGCTCACTTACGATCAATACAATTATTGTTAGGCCATGAAAATTTAAAGACAGTTCAAATTTATACGCATATAGAAACTGCTCATTTGCGCAAAATTTATGATGCAAAACATCCGCGAGCATAAAAGGATAAAAAAGAGAGTTAGTATGAAAAAAAGCATACTTATAGCAATAATGGGGGTAACTACATTTCTGCAGGCTGAAAAACCAATTAAACGATTGTATTTTCCAGATTTTCCACTTGTAGCAGCACAACAAGCTTTTGATATTTACCAATCAGATCCGGGCCCTATGGAGATCAGTATTGGTCATAATGTGCCACTTGATAATGGATTTAATCATCGTTGGTGGAGTCATATTACGCGACATCTTACTTTTTCGAGCGGATTTAATCTTTTTAGAACAGTAACAAGTACCTCTTTTTTGGTATGGGTTGGAGCATTTGTTATTATAAAAAAGACCTATTTATGTGTTCATCGAGTGCATAATCTTTTAACGGTACGAACAATAGATAGAGAAGATCCGCAAGAAGTAACGGATCTTATGCATGATCAGTATGTTCATTATAAACGGTATGAATTTTTACTTAATACTTATAAAAAATTAGATAAAATATTAAAGCATTGTTCTATGCGAGCATATTTTATGCATGATGCTGAAACTGATGAAATGGTTGATCAGGTCCTTGATTATATTGCAGAGTATGAAAAAAATCAGATTGTTACTCAAGAAAATGATGAGTAAAATTTTGCAAAACTTATCCCATAGAGTATCATTGTTAGTATATATAAAAATTTGATGTATAGGGTTTAAAAATGGCAGAAAAATTTGTAGTTGAGCAGAAATCGTTACTTACAATACTTTCGTCAATGCAACCAATTTGTTCAAAACGAACAACACTTGATGCAACAGCAAGTATTCTTTTTAGTGTAGGACCTCGTGAGTTACTACTTAAAAGTACCGATTTAGAAATAAGTCTCCAATCAAGCTACCTTCTTAAAGATAGTTCTTTAGCAGATACACTTTCATTCTTAGTTAATGGAAAACGTTTATTTGATATTGTTAAGGAACTTGATGGCGACATCACCTTTACACTTACTCCAAGCCAGTTGATTTTAGCAGCGGGTAAGGTGAACCTTTCTCTTAACATTAAAGATGCACAAGAATTCCCTCCTTTTCCTGAGCGAATTGAAAATCTTATGCAATTTGAATCCAAGTTTTTGTTGGATTTAATTGAAAAAGTTGGATTTCTTATTCCTCAGAATAATGCAAATCCAGCACTTAATGGTTTGTATTTAGAAATTAATAAAGATAATTTTATAATGACCACAACTGATGGACATTGTTTGGCGCAAATTCAAAGTACTAAATACACACTTGAACAACCACATCAATGGCTTGTCCCTCGTAGAGCAATTCTTGAACTCAAAAAAGTTTTAGAATCTTCACAGCAAGAACATGTGTTTCTTGGAACATGCGGCAATCAATTGGTATTTTCAGGAGAAACATTTAACTTCTTTACTAAATTGTTGGCAGCTCGTTTTCCTGAATACAAAGCAATCTTGGATAAACAAGGATTTGTTCCTGCACGTATCGACAGAAGCCATTTTGTTAAAACACTTCGTCGTTCAGCATGTTTGCTTTCAGGTCAATTTATAGCAACATCATTCGGGTTTAAATCAGAAAATGTTGATGTTTCTATACACAACAAAGAAGTTGGCAAGCTTGATGAAACCCTCATTTTAAATGATTTTAATGGGAATATAGATATTCGTTTTTATGCTCCATTTTTGCTGAGTGGTCTTAATGCATTTAATGATGAGCAATTAACTTTTTATCTCAGTTCATCTGCAAAGCCAATTATCTTTGAAACTGAAGAAAAAGATAAATATCATTTAATGTATCTTGTAATGCCTGTATCATCTGCGACTCCTCAATCGTGAACGAAGCATATATTAGGTCGTTATCACTCAAAAACTTTCGGTGTTTTACCTCGAGTAAATTAAATTTTGACAGTCCGGTGGTGCTCATAGAGGGTGCCAACGGATCGGGGAAAACATCATTGCTTGAGGCAATTCATTATGCCTGTTATATGCGCTCATTCAGGGCTCTTTCTCCACGTGACATGATACAATTTGGATCAGAAAGTTTTTTCATAACGACTACATTTAATGAACATACGGTAAGTGTGGGTGTGCTTCAGACTGGAGCTACAACTACCAAACGGCAGGTAAAAGTTGATCAAACCTCTATTACATCCCATAAAGAGCTGCGCGAGTATTGTCGGGTTGTGACTACTACAGAAGATGATTTACAACTTATAAAGGGTGGACCAGAAAAACGACGTGCATTTATAGATCATGCACTTTTTTTGGTTGATGCGCAGGCTCTTGATATTTTTAAGCTTTATCAGGACATTTTGGATAACAGAAATGCGCTACTTTCTAAACAAGTACATGTTGACGAACAGCAGCTTATTTTTTGGACGCAAAAACTTTGGGATATTTCAAAAATTATACAGACCACTCGACAAGACTTATTAGAGCATATTAAAGCTAAAGCACTTACAACCTTAAAAATTTTTTGGCCTGAATCTTCGATTGCTTTTGATTATCTTGCAAAAGAAACAAACCAATCTACTCTTGAAGAGTTTTTAGAAGAAAGTAAGGCAAATGGTTTTTTTGAAAAAGAAAAACGGTACGGTCGTACTTTATTCGGTGCTCATTTAGATGATATTGAGATTACGATTGGCTCAAAAAAAGCACGCTATTTTTCATCACGCGGCCAGCAGAAGCTACTTGTAATGGTGCTTAAAATTGCTTTAGTTGAGCATTTACTTGCAACTCAAGGGCAAACAGCGTTTTTACTTGATGATTTTACTACAGACTTTGATCAAATAGTCATTTATAAGCTTATGGAAGTATGTCTTGGTATGCGTGCGCAGCTTATTTTTGTTTCTCCTTTATTGCAAGGTCAGGAAAGTATTTTTCTGACACAAAAAGGCATTTTAAGCTTAAATATCACTTTATAGTTAAAAACAGCGTATTTTAGCATGTTTTTTTATAGAGATGCGTTTGACATCAGTTTAGAAAAACATTACAGTATGAATGTAATTGGTAAGAACCCCTGAAGTTCAATGCTAATTTTTTAAGTGCGGAATTTGACATTTTTGAAATTTACTGCAATCTTAATAACAGTAAGGTGGGATACTCAAAGGGATTAAGACCCATTCCATCACAAGCAAAATTATAATAATAATAAATAGTTTTGCATTTTACTTAGGCTTCATTACTACTCTCCTTTTTTCCATCGCATTGGTTTTTAATCAGTGCGGTGGAATTTTTTTTGACAAGAGTATTGATCAATTTTATCAGCTTTTTCTATCTTCTAATACTATCTAATAATCCTTTTGATCATGGTGGACAGAAATATGAAAAAATTACATCACATACTATTCTCTTTTTTTTTACTCAGTTTTTTTACTTTACATACAAGTTCTCAGCCAATAGTTGTTTCTAAAGATGGAGGTCATCCAATTCTTGATGGACAAGCATTAACCGTTATTGATCTTTATAATTTAAAAAACAATCCCTACCTATTACTCACTACATTGCGCAAAGAACTTAATGTTCTTGAATCATCAGAAGATGCAGAAAGAAAAAAGAAGCAGATAGAACTTCTAAAAAAGAACATTACAAAATTGGAACTTCAAATTACCTATATAGCACCCTCTATTTTCTGGTGGCAAGAAATTCCAACAATAGGACTTCGTTTAGAGGAACCATTTTGGCCAATTCATTATCCATATGTTCCGCACGCATTTCCTTTGTGGGAATTGGCTCCTCATATGGGAAAGTCAATTGATGTTTATCTTGTTGATACAGGAATAGCCGGTTTTGCTTTAGATGATACAATGTATTATAAAAAACATCAGGATTTACAAATGCTCGTTGATTTTTCAAAAGAAAAGTACAACTTTGTATCCCATGGAAAAGATATGCTCGATCCATTTGAACAGTTAGTGGAAATGATTATGGAATTTACCCATGATACAGATGAAAATGAACATCACATACGCACTCATCTTACAAAATGGATTCATAATTATTTGCAAAATGGTATAAGCAGCGATATTTCCAACTATCTTTGTAAATATGGAAAAGAATATATATGGGAAAAAGTACAAGGTAAAAAAAGATTAACAGAAGAAGGTAAGCGAGCGCTCCGTGAAATTTTACAAGGGGAACGGGGATTTAAACCAAAACATCTTGTCAATAAAAAAAGTCGTTATAGCTTAGTTGATTTACATGCACCAAATCATCAAGACAATATTATTATGGAATTTTTACCATCAGCACCTATTTTTCAGGATGATTTATTACATATTAATAATGATAAAAAAGAAGATGATTACTATGCTGCTGCATATGAAACGGGCCATGGAAGCCATTCTTCTGGTATTATTGGTGCATTACTTCATAGTTATACAAAAGATATTGATCATCTTACACCTGCATCTATAAAAAAATTACTTCATAAAGATTCTGGCATGTGCGGCATTGCGCCACAATGTCATATCATTATGATAAAAGGACTGCGTAGTGATGGAGAGATTTCTGATAGAAGAACAGTAACTCGTAGTATTAAACATGCACATAGGTTAGGTGCAAAAATTTTAAATTTGAGTCTAAAAGTTGATGATCAACTTGATACTACTGCCCCTGATGTTATTGAACTTCAAGAAGTGCTCGAAAAGATACCCTATGTTGTTGTTTCATCTGGTAATGCTACAAAAAAAGTATTGGGAGCGTATCAATCTGGTATCGAAAGTTATCCAGCAAAGTTTGCATCGATACCGTTTGATGTTGGAGCATTTTCTTTTTATAAAGATGCAAATGGAATGTATTATTGTCCTATTACTGACCTTTCTCAATATCAAGAAGGAGTGGGCCCTAAATTTGTAATGCCAGGACATAATATTTTAAGTTGCGGGCTTATTCCCAATCAAAAAGAAGAGTCTATGTATGTTTTTATGCAAGGAACTTCTGCAGCAGCACCTATGATATCAGGTGCGTTAGCCCTTATCTTAGGTGAATTTTCTGGAGTTTTTGGAAAAAATGAACGCTCATTATTTTTAAAAGTGTGTTACACCTCAGGTATTAAAATGCACAAATCAAAAGATTGGAAGACTAAAACATTATTGGGGGCGCTTGATATACGTACTGTTTTATTTACGCTCCATGTTTTAAAAG
>CAIQNR010000007.1 GCA_903873255.1 uncultured bacterium
GCACCACACACCAGTAAACTTGTAAGTACCACTAATCGTTTTTTCATCGCATCCCCTTTTTTTTAAAAACTAAACTTAATTCAAAGTTTACATTACATGGGGGGGGTATTTCAATAATTAATTCATATATAAATATTTAATGCTAAAATAACAAGCACAAATAGGCTGCTACAAAATTTTATTTATTCTATATCCAAACGATTCAACTCTTCATCTGCAAGCTGACTGATAACATTGCTATTTAAAACATAATCAACAATATCGCGGTTACTTCTAACAAAAGCCTTTTGAACATCTTCAGGGAATTTATCAAAAAGTTTAGGTAACACTTTAACAAGCTCAACTTGAAATTTAGGTTTAGATGCTTTTATAAGCACATCCTTAAACCTATTCACTGTTAGTTCATCGATAGTTACATAATCTAATAATGCTGGGTTTTTATATAAAAAACTTACTTTTGCTGTTGGTGAAAAATGACCCCACATTTCTGGCGCTTTTTTAAGCGCATTTATTTGAGACTGAGGCGATAATGCTTTAAAATTATCCTCCATAGCTTTTGTGTTGATTTGAAATCTACCTTCAGTATCTCTTACTGATTGTGGAAGCGCTTGAGAAAAGGGCGCTGCTTTAGGCTCTTCAAGAGCTACTACATTATCATATCTATTTCCAGATGCATCTGATTGAGGAAGCTTCTCATTTACCAATAATTCAACTTGATCTCTGGTACTAGGTAAAGGATTTGATACATCTTTGGATTTACTAGCGAATTTTGAATTTTTTACACGACTTATTTTTTTACCAATATACTTACCAGCATTAATAAAAGGTCGCACTGCACCCTTTGCCGTATCTGCAACAACGCGACCAAAAACTCGTGCGCGGTTTACTTGGGGTTGCCCTTCTTCTGGAATACGATCCTTTGGAATGCTTGTCATAAACTCTAAACTTTTTTTAGAAAATGCGGGAATATCGGAAGCCACTGAATGATTTTCAGGAGCTGGATGCTTTATGTTTCTTGCAGCATCAATCTTAATCAATCTCTGTGTATGAGCATCTGCTGCAGCTCTTTCCCCCAATGACAACCTGTCCAAATTATATTGTACATGGGCACCGGCATCTTGAAGCTTATACTTAATTTTTTCTGCTAATGTTGGCGCTCTTTTAGATTGAACAACTTCTAAAATATCTTCTGCTGAATAACTTTGGATACTGATACTTGCAGCTACTACCAAACACACTTTTTTTAACATCATACCAACTCCTTTATTTTACCTTTTGTTATTACGCTTTACCCCTCAATACTATAGTAATATCCGCCTTTCTCGATACATTTTTCAATTCTTTAAAAAGTCTTTAAAAATGTATTGAGACATAAAAAAAGGGTAGTCGAAACTACCCTTTAATATTTGTACACTACTATTTTTTATGACTTGTTTTGAATCCAATTTGGCTCAAGAGAAATATTTGGGCGTAAAATGCTACTCATTTTAGTATTTTCATCATCAGATTCTTGGGTATCTTCATCTGTATTTTCTTTTTTTTCAGCGACATCTGAAGTTGTATCTGCATCTTTTTCTACTGATTCAACTGAAGCACCAGTTTCTTTAGAGGTAAAAAGATTTTTTAGAGCAGACACAATTTTATGAAAAACTGCAGAAATTGCATCAAAAATTCTTTGTAAAAAACCTTTTGATGATGTACCAGAAACTTCATCCATATCTATTGATTCTGGCGTATCTAAAAACATCGGTTGTTGATTTTGTGATTCAAGTCCATATGCAGATGCATCTGGATTTACGGCTACTGTTGCATCTTCTGCCGCAAAAGAGACTGTTTGCAAGGTAAGCAATGTTACCAATATTTTTTTCTTCATAATTTTTCCTTTATTTAATTACATTAACATATCGTTCTTCTACTTTTTCCCAGTCAACTACATTCCACCATGCAGCAACATAATCAACTCTACGGTTGAAATATTGAAGGTAATACGCATGCTCCCATACGTCAAGCGCAAGAATAGGCGATAACCCCTGAGAAAGTGGGGTATCTTGATTTGCTGTTGACGTTAAAACTAAATGCTGTGTGCTTGGATCAACAGAAAGCCATACCCAACCGCTTCCAAATCTATCTTTTGCAGATGCCGTAAATATTGCTTTGAATTGATCACATGAATCGAAAAATTGAGTAATATGCTGTGCTGATTGGCCTACTGGTTTTCCACCACTCCTATGCGTCATGCTTTCCCAAAAAAAGGTATGATTTTCTACACCTCCACCATGATTTCTCACTGCTGTTCTTATATCTTCCGGAACGGCAGAAAGATCTTGAAGCAATGTAACAAGTGGTTTTTCCTCTAACTCTGGATGTTTCAGTAAGGCTGCATTAAGACCATCTACATACGCTTGTTGATGCTTTGCATGGTGAAATTCCATAATTTGCGTTTCGATATAAGGCTCTAATGCGCTGTAACTATAGGGCAATTTTGGTAACGAATACATCTTTAACTCCTTGTATCATTTATTAATTCAAAACGTATACCTGCTCTTCTGGGCGCGCCATTTGTAAATTTTCTCGTGCAATTTTTTCTTTATAAAAATCATTTTTCACCCATTCATCAATCCGCTTTTTAAGAAGTTTAACCTCTTCCTCTTCTTGTGCAATTTTTATCAGTAATGCAGCATGTTCTTTATAAACTGCACGGACGGCAAAAAAACCTTGAGGCCCACAAATAAATAAAAATCCAACAGTACAAAGCTCTCCAACAAGAAACATTCGTAGTAGCAATTGCTTAGTTATAATCATATTTTTACTCCTTTTATCCATCAGATCTTCACATCAGTTTTTTAATAAGTGTACGATACATCCCATCAAATGTACCATTATTGCAAAAGGAAAATCAGTGATGAAAAAAACGTTTATTCTGCTCACCGCTTTATGTGCACCATACATCAATACAAAATCAAAAATACTCAAAACAACTCTCAATAAATCTGAACAAACCATTATGAGCATGTCAGGAACCCTCAATGAAGTTATCAATCTTGTTCAATACCGCTATTACAAAGCGCTTGAACCAGACGCTATCACACAAGCGATGGACGATACATTGCAGGCATATGTTCATCGCGATCCACACTCTGGCTACTTAAGCCCAAAAGAACTCAATAATTTAACATCCAGCATGAGTGGAGAATTTTATGGTATCGGCGTTGTGCTACCAGGTGATAAAGAAATTGAAGAAGAAGCTCTTCCATTTATAGAAATTATTCCTGACGGCCCAGGTGATAGAGCTGGCCTTAAAACAGGCGATAAACTTATAGAAATAGATGGGCATGCAATTAAAGGACTCAAAATTGATGAAGTGATGGCAAAACTTAAAGGCGAAAGAAACACCAAAGTTAAAATCCGCGTTATGCGAGAAAAATATCCAGATGCACTGGATATAGAAGTAACGCGCGACATTATTAAAGACGAAGTCTCCCTTTCTTTCTATTTGCCACAACACAACATCTGCTATCTCTTTTTACCAATTTTTGGTGAAAAATCGGCCAAACATATCGAAGCTCTCCTTAAACATGCACAACAAAAGAAATGTAAGGGGATTATCATTGATCTGAGAAATAACACTGGCGGACTTTTTGAAGGAGCCATCGACATTGCTTCGCTCTTTCTACCTAAAGGCACCACCGTTGTTGTTACAAAAAATAGAGATAACAAAATAACTCAAACATGGAAGACCAAAAAACAACCTCTCAAAAATATAGGTTCTATTCCAATCTTTTTTATTGTTAACAATTATACCGCTTCTGCTGCAGAAATTCTTGCCGGCACTCTTCGTTTATATGCGCAACAAAACAATAAACTTTCTGTTTTTATTGTTGGTACACAAACATTTGGGAAAGGATCTGTACAAGAAGTTATTCCACTACGTGAAGGTGGTGCATTACGACTGACAACTTCCCTTTATTTTTTACCACAAAATACCTGTATTCAAGGAAAAGGAATTGAACCAGATTTTATTATAGAAGATCGCCCGCTTCCAAGTGATACCGTTAAATGGATGACCGACCATTATGGTAGAGAAAGCGCACTAAAAGGATCGATCAAACCTGTTACAAACCAAGAAGCTGATAAGAAGAAAAAGAAAGAAAAAGACAAAAATCAAAAGAAGGAAAAAGAATGGAAAGAAAAAAGAAAAGAATGGCTTGCAAATAATTATCTTTTCCAAACAACAATAAACTTGATTGATCTTTTATTTACTGCTAAAAAAGCTAACCCAAATATGCTATCATATAGCCAGCAACAAACGTTTCTTAAAGAAAACTATGTGATCGACAAATCGATTACCTTACAAGAAATTTAACCAAAGGATGTATAACTATGAAATTACGATTAATTATAACATGCTCTCTGATAATGGTATCACCACTCATGAGTGCCAACAAAATGTTATCTATTTCATTCGATAGATATAAAGGGAATGCACGAACAACTAAGGTTAATCCTCCAATACCAAAAAAACAGGAACGATTTGTTCACCTAATTTCTGAAACTCCTTCAAAAAAAAGAGCACATTCATTACAGGATCAGCCTCAAATAGATTGTTCAAAAAAAATAAAAACGCTACTCAACAAGTCTGCACTTATGATCAAAACACTTGAACAAATAAAAAAAGAAAAACAAGAACAAAAACTTAAAAATATGATGGGTATTTATAATAATGAAACATCAGAAGCTCAAGAAATAAACACAACACATCCCCAAACACCTGTGATCGAAAATGAATGGCATGAAAGAAATGAAACCTATGAGTTTTTAGATTTTTTAGATAATCTTGAAACTTCAGCAACCTCATTACCTATCAATGTGCACAAGTAAAAATAACTAACTCTAAAAAAAAGTGGGCCTCGTTATGAAAATACGCATATTCACAACATTCATTATTTTCTGCAACATAGATATTCAAGCAAGTAGTCTTGAAAAAAATCTTCAAAAATGTACGTATCCAGACCTTCTACGGATGCAAAAACTACATGGATCCAACTATTTTGATATACGTAACGCAGCAACATATGAACTTGCAAGAAGAAAAAGAGAAGGATTGCACGATCCAGAACTCAGAGACAATCTACAACTACAGTCTCTCAGCCAACGCACATTATCATCAGATTCTTCAACTTCTCGCGCATCAACTGTGTCTGATTGGGATGGAAAATTATATCAATCCATTGAATAGTTACACACGTCCACTAAAAAATTAAGGCCTCTTTACGGGGCCTTTTTTTATATTTTTAATGTACTGCTAGAAAAAATATACTGAAATTAAAGAACCGTTACTGATTTTGCTAAATTACGAGGCTTGTCAATATTACACCCACGAGAAAGTGCAATGTAATAGACAAATATTTGTATCACGCCGATAGTTGCAATAACAGAAAGATGCGGTGAAACCATTGGAAAAATAAATACATTATCGGCAAGATCAATCAATTCTTTTTGACCTTCAAAAGCTATTGCCAATAATTTACCTTTGCGTGCTTTTACTTCTTGAGCACTGGACAATATTTTTTGATAAATAACAGGATCTGGATGAGAAAATAAAAAGACAGGAGTTTTATCGTCTACAAGTGCAAGAGGGCCATGCTTAAGTTCCCCTGCTGGATACACCTGAGAAAAAATGTAGGCAATTTCTTTGAGTTTGAGAGCTGCTTCCATTGCAAGCGGATAGGTAATGTGACGACCTAAGAAAATCGATCTATCAAATTGAGCATAATAAGGAGCAAGTTCATCAATAATTTCATGTTTGCATTGCTCAATCATATTTTCAAGAAGCACACCTGCAAGAAGAAGATCTTCTTCTGCTAACAAATATGCAGTTTCAGTAATTTTTTTACGCTCAAACGCAACTCTATTTGCAAGCCAATACAACGCGGTCAATTGGGCAGTAAATGCTTTAGTCGAGGCAACTGCAATTTCAGGACCAGCTTGTGTTAACAAAAAACCATCACATTCACGAACAAGACTGCTTGATGCAACATTGGTAAGGGCCAAGGTATGTTGATTGTGTTCTTTTAAAAATCGAATTGCTTCAAGTGTATCGGCAGTTTCACCCGATTGAGAAACAGCTATATACAAAACATCATCTTGAGGGAAAAATCTGCGATATCTAAATTCTGATGCAAGTACTGCTGTGGTAGGAATCCCGACAATTTCTTCAAAATAAAATTCTGCTATGCGCCCTGCGTGCCATGAAGTACCGCACGCAACAATAACCACTTTTTTGAGTGAAAGAATTTGTTCTTTAGTACATCCAATAGAAACCCAGAAATTATCTTGCAATGTCCTAAAAAACCTTACAGATCGTTCAATAACACTTTTTTGTTCGTAAATTTCTTTGAGCATATAATGTTCATGGCCATTTTTTTCTACGGCAATCCACTGAGCATCAAGTTGTTTAATAACAAAATCTTGTCGCTCCGCTGCAAAATTATAGAGCTGCATGTCATCTTTAGTAACCACTGCAAATGTTTGTTCAGGCATAAAAATTACGCGGTCAATTTTACCTGCAAATGCAAGTACATCTGATGCCACAAACATTTCCCCATCACCAACGCCGATACATAAAGGAGAGCCTTTTCTGACTGCTATAATGGTATCTGGAAACTCTTGCATAACAGCCATAAAAGCATATGCGCCAACAAGCTGAGCAACAACACTCGTCATAAGTTGAGGAAGCGTTGCCGTTTTATTTTTTTGGAATTCTGATTCTATAAGATGAGCGATAACTTCGGTATCTGTTTCTGAATGGAACACATGCCCTTGAGCAATGAGCTCTTTTTTTATTGAGGAATAATTTTCGATAATACCATTGTGAACAATAGAAATTGTTTTATGGCAATCAAAATGGGGATGCGCATTTTGTTCATTCGCAGCCCCATGAGTCGACCATCGAGTATGGCCAATGCCAACTCGACCATCGATAGGATTTTTATCAAAGAGTCGTACCAGATTTTTGAGAGCGCCCTCTGCTTTTACATACATAAGCCGATGATTGTGTGCATCAAGACACGCATAGCCAGAAGAATCATATCCTCTGTATTCTAGCCTTCTCAGACCTTCAAGAACTGCTACACGACTTTTTTGTGCACCAACATAGCCAACGACGCTACACATACTTCCCCTTTGCAAAACAAAAACAATGAGAATGAATTCTCGAGATTAACGTTTTACAAATTGGAATTTACGACGAGCTCCAGGTTGACCTGGCTTCTTACGTTCCTTCATTCTGTCATCAACGGTTAATGCACCATGTTGACGAAGAATAACACGAAACTCTTCATTATCTTTTACCAAAGCGCGTGCGATTCCGAGTTTAACGGCATCAGCTTGAGCGCAAAGACCGCCACCATGAACGTTTGCAACAACATCGTAGTTCTTTAATACATCGCACATAAGCAATGATTGAATAGCTATTGTTCTTGTTTCGTCAGTTTGGAAGTACTCAGCACAACGGAGTGAATTGATAGCAATTCCGCCTGTACCTTTACGAAGCCACACACGAGCAACCGCTGATTTACGACGACCAACTGCTCCAATTGGTAATCCAGTTTTTACTGCAGCTTCTTTGGTTTTTACCTTGATCATAACTTTTTTACCTTATAATGAGCCCAATAGGACCATTCTTGTGAAAATAACGTACTGCAAGCGTACCAAACAGCACTTAATTGTCAATCTTGCTCAAAATTTTTCTCTTGTTAAAAGCACTTTAGACCCCCACCATCACAAAAACCCCTCAAATTTATGGGGGGCGAAGGCTGGAGCCGATGATCGGAGTCGAACCGACGACCTACTGATTACGAATCAGTTGCTCTACCAACTGAGCTACATCGGCTTCTAAATAATTTTTACCAGCTGCCTGCCTGCCAAAGCTTTATGCATAGAATGGATGAGCGCAGGAGGGCCTTTAATACTACTTAGGATAATCAGCTCAGGCGATAGAGTCAAAAATCAAAAATCTTTATTTTTTGCAGACTCTTCAGCTTTTTCTTGGCAACTCACACAACGGGATGCGTTAGGAAACGATAATAATCTACGTTCAGATATTGGCTGTTCACAATCTAAACAATATCCATACGTTCCCTGATCAATCATTTCAAGCGCTTTCATAATCATTTTATATTCTGCAAGCTCATTATGCTGCAAAGAACTTTGTAATGTTTCAAAAACTGCTGATGATGCTTGATCGGCTGGATCCTGTGTTTGATCATCATATTTTTCTGATTGCAAACTAGCAAGTTCATCTTCAAGATGAAGCTTACGCTCAATCAAAGAACTTTTAATCTTCTGAATATCACGGCTTTTTTCTTTTAGATCCTTCACTCTCATTCCTTTTTTTTTGAAAAAAATCTTTTAAAATTTCGCTGCATTTTTCCTTCAATACACCCGATTGAATCAAAAGAGCATCATTGTTGTATAGCGGAATAAAACAATCCTTGTCAAGTCGAAATCCAAAAACAGGAGAATCCGCTCCATATACTACTTTTTTTATACGACTAAGCTTAAGAGCTGCCATACACATGGTGCATGGCTCTAACGTAACAAAAATCGTACAATCTTCCAGACGCCAATCACCCATTTTTTTTCCTGCATCTGCTAACGCAAGAAGCTCTGCATGAGAGGTTTGAGACATAGAAGCCTCTGTCTGATTATACCCACTCCCAATAATGGCACCCTCTTTATCAACCACAACTGCTCCAATAGGAACCTCATTTTGATCGTATGCCTGACAAGCAAGCGTTAAAGCTTTTTGCATATATGATTCATATTCCTGCTGTTGAATATCCATATACCACCTTTTTATTTTTACTGATTGCATTTTTAGAAGACATTTTGGCAAAATTATCGTTCTTCAGCTACACTATATGTTGCAGTATTTAATAAAGATAGCATACCAGCTTTAGTGGCTAACCCAAGTGGTTTTATAAAAATCAACCCGTTTTACTAAGGAGGAGCCGATGGCTCAAGATTACGATAATAAAGAATACGGTGCCAAATCGATTCGTGTGATGGAAGGACTCGAAGCTGTTCGCAAACGTCCTGCCATGTATATCGGTTCAACAGGCCTTGGAGGTCTTCACCATTTAGTATACGAACTTGTTGACAACTCAGTTGACGAAGCACTTGCTGGTCACTGTAAAACTATCACCGTTATTCTTAATACAGACGGTTCATGTTCTGTAGAAGATGATGGACGCGGTATCCCAGTCGATATGCATCCAACAGAAAAAATGTCTGCTGCTGAAGTTGTAATGACCAAACTCCACGCAGGCGGTAAATTTGATAAAGATACTTATAAATATTCTGGTGGACTTCATGGTGTGGGCGCTTCGGTTGTAAACGCACTTTCAAGCAAACTTGATTTACATATTTTTAAAGCTGGCAAAGAATATTACCAACCTTATGCATGCGGTAAATCTCTCGCTCCCCTTAAAATTATTGGTGAAACTACCAAACGCGGAACATTCGTAAAGTTCTATCCTGACGCAACTATTTTTGCTGATACTGTCTTTAATTTTGATACTTTAGCAACACGACTTCGCGAACTTGCTTTTTTAAACAAAGGCCTTCGCATCAATGTTATAGATGATATTAATAAAAAAGAACATGGATTCTTTTTTGAAGGTGGTATTAAATCTTTCGTACAACATATCAATGAAAAGAAAATTCCATTATTTCCCAACATTATTTATTTTGAAGAACAAGATGATCAGTATGTTGTTGAAGTTGCAATGCAATATAATGACAGTTACAACGAACAACTTTTTTCATTTGTAAACAACATTAATACTGTTGATGGCGGTACTCACGTCGCTGGTTTTAAATCTGCTCTCACCAAAATTTGTAACAAACGCGGCAAAGCTCTTGGCATGTTAAAAGATGAAAATCTTTCAAGCGAAGACGTTCGAGAAGGACTTGTTGCCGTTATTAACATCAAAGTTCCAGAACCTCAATTTGAAGGTCAAACCAAAACAAAACTTGGTAATAATGACGTTAAAGGGATTGTTGATTCTTGGTCATTTGCGGCACTTGATACCTACTTTGAAGAAAATCCTGCAACTATTAAAAAGATTATTCTTAAAGCAGAACTTGCCCAACGCGCTCGTGAAGCTGCAAAAAAAGCTCGCGAACTAACACGCCGTAAAAGCGTTCTTGATACCATGGTTCTTCCTGGTAAATTAGCAGACTGTACTAACGAAACTCCCGCAGACACTGAACTTTTCATAGTTGAGGGGGACTCTGCAGGCGGTTCAGCAAAACAAGGTCGCGACCGTTTTATCCAAGCAATTTTGCCACTCAAAGGTAAAATCTTAAACGTAGAAAAAGCTCGTCTTGATAAAATGCTTTCTAATGAAGAAATCAAAGCCCTTATCGCTGCAGTTGGTGCAGGTATTGGCGAAGAATTTAACATAGAAAAAACTCGCTACCATAAAATCATTTTAATGACAGACGCCGACGTTGATGGATCTCACATTAGAACATTGTTGCTTACCTTCTTCTTTAGATACCTCAAGCCACTCATCGAAAAAGGATATCTCTATATTGCTCAACCACCACTTTACAAGGCAAAATTGGGTAAAAAAGAAGAATACCTCAAAGACGACGGCGCGCTTCGCAACTTCTTATTTGACTGGGCACAAGACACATTAATTTGCCGCTTAGAAAACAGAGCGCTCTCTGAAGTTGAATGGAAAGATTTCCTTCTGACTTTAACCATTTATGAAAATGCACTCGAAAAGCTTTGTATCAAATACAAACTTGCCGACATGCAAGGTCATAAACTGCTTACCTTCCTTAAAGATCATCCAAATATGCATGAATGGTCCACAGAAGATTTGCTAAAAAATCTCGGCACATACTTTAAAAACACACGTATTGGCCTTGATGTAAAGCCGGCAGTAGAAGAAGGGCTTGCTCCAAAACAGATGATCAACTTCACTATTTTGAATAAAACATGGGAAGTTACCCGCGATTTCTTTACTTCTGACGATGTTATTAAAACCCTTCCACTTCTTGATAAGCTTATGGAAGCAGATAATAGCTGGTCACTTGAAGTACAAGAAAAAAATAGAACCACATCAGGAACTGGCTTAATGCAACTTGTTCGCGGTATCCGTGCAGCAAGTACTCCGTATCTCCACGTACAGCGCTATAAGGGTCTTGGGGAAATGAATCCTGAGCAACTGTGGGAAACCTCTATGGATAATAAAACTCGCTCATTGCTGCAAGTTACTATCCAAGATGCACTCGAAGCAGACTCATGGTTCTCTACCCTTATGGGTGATGACGTTGGTGGTCGCAAAGATTTCATAGAAAAATATGGAAGATTTGCAAAAAATCTTGATGTCTAATTATTTCTAAGTATTCTTAGTTAGTAAAAATCGCTCTTAGTATTCAAATAGTAATGTTCTGAATAGTGAGCGATTTTTACTACTTAATTAAGCGTAATAAATCATACACTTAATTAAATACGCTTTACCCCTCGATACAATTTTCGCAATTTTATTGCTCAAATCACTTCCGCCGTTGCTAAAGCTATGGCGGGACATGCGGGGTGAGCGGAAAAGAAAAATTATTTATTAAAACTCGCTCATGTCGAGTATTTTTCAAGAATTGAAAAATGTATCGAAACAAAGGATCTCCGTGAAATATCTTTTATTAAGCTTACTTTGTACAACACACATCGCATACAGCGCAAATACATTACCTTGCATCACAGGGCAAAATACAACACGCCAAAAACAATTAATTACATGCCTAACAAATGGCTTTTTTAATGAATATGAACTTGAAATATCGGAAGCTATCTACATACCAAATCGAACACAATGCATTACTTTTAGAGGTATAACTCATAATTTTGATAGCAAATGTGCAGATCATAACCATAACTTTAAACTCCATGCTTTAAAAAAACATCCTGAGCACCTTTTACTTGGAATAACCTGTATTATTAATACTACTAAAGAAGTATGATGAAATATTTTTTAATACTCTTACTTTTAATAACATCTGCTACCAAAAGCGCTCAAGATCAATCTTTAGACCTCCCTCTATCCATAGATCAACGAGTCATCATTATAAAAAACATAACAAATAGAGCTCAGAATTTAACATTAAAATCTGAGGATAATTCCACCATTGAATGCACATGTAACGAACAAGATACTATGACAGTAGAATTATCTAACCTAGCAATCTGCTTACTACATAAAACAAAAAGTTCTATTATGTTTACTTTCCCGAAAAAATGCTCTGATCATGATCATATTTTTGGGATCAGAACAAAATTTTTTTATCGACAACCTCCAGCAACTTTTCTTCATATCATAAATGAGAAAACTCATGAAGCATGTTCATCTATAACAGCTTTATCTATTAAAAATGATGAATAAAATAATAATTAAGCCACATTCAACACTTATTATTGGCCTTTCTGGTGGACCAGATTCTGTCTATTTACTCCATCAACTCGTAGCACTCCGTACAGAAAAAAACTTGACCCTTATTGCTGCACATCTTGACCATGAATGGCGTAAAGAATCTGGTAATGATGCGCAATTTTGCAAAGAACTGTGCGAAAACTTACAAGTCACCTGCATTATTAAAAAAGCTTCTGATCTTGATTTTCTACCAAAAAATACTGGTTCTCAAGAAGACACAGGCAGACAACTACGTCGTTATTTTTTTGAAAAAATTAGAGAAGAATTTAATGCTGATGCAATTACACTTGCACATCATCAAGACGACCAACTTGAAACTTTTTTTATTCGTATTATGCGTGGTGCATCACTAGAAGGGTTATGCGGAATCAAAGAAACATCTAACTTTTACATTCGCCCACTTCTTGATACATCAAAAAAAGAAATTATTGAATATGTAGATGCTCATAATCTTTGCTATGTAACCGATGCAAGCAATGCATCTGACAACTACTTACGCAATCGTATCAGAAACAAAGCTCTACCTGCACTTCAAGAATGTGATGCACGATTTACTAGTAAATGTTTAAAAATTATTGAGCACTTACAAGAAATAAATACATTTGTAGATGAGCATACAAAGGCAATCTACACAGCATTAACTTTTACTAAAACTGAAGATGGAATACAAAGATTAGACTGGAAAAAACTAGTGGCACTTAATCTCTATCTACAAAAACGTATTCTTCAAACATGGCTTATTAAACATAACGTTCAATTTTCACCATCAAACTCATTTTTAGAAGAAATGTTACGATTTATCAGTTCAAAAAAAGGAGGCTCCCATCAACTAGGAACCTCCTGGAAAATTGTAAAAAAGCAATCACATATTTGGATTGTTCAACAATAATATTGCATTACCTTGGCAAATTATCTGGACTGCTAGAACGAGACAACTCATCTGCTGAAGCATAAGGACTTTCATAAGTAGGATCTAAATCAGGAGGATTAAGAGCTCCAGGTCTTCTTGGAATAACTCTTGGACGTCTTGCACGAAGATCATCCTCTTCTTCTGTTTCATTAAAAAGACGTCCTCTTGGATTGCGTGCACCAGGTCTTATTGCAAGATTATCATCGTCTTGAAATAAATCACTCAATAAAAATCCTTCAGGAACCTGCGGTACAACATGCAGAGCTTGGTTATTAGGCCTAGGAAATAGCCTTCCGTCTCGATCAACTACTGCTCGAGCAACTACTATAGGACGAGGTCGTCCACCTAATTCACGAGCTCGTGCTCCCAAAATTCTTGGCTGCGTATTCTGAGGAAAAAACCTATTTAAAATACCGATAGCATCTGCAGCATTTGTTCTTCTCAAACGAGGCGGTACTGCTGGAATTTGTGGCATTTGTGCTATTCGTAGTATTTGAGCTACTTGATTAGGTGGTCTATTTGGTTGATCTCCAATAGATAGTATGTCTGATTGACTTTCAACTGGAATCAAACGCTCATTGCTACTAAAATCTCCACGAATATCTGTTATTACTAATGTAATTAAGAAAAAACTATATAATTTCATAATCGATTACTCTTTTTTAAGTCTTTTAGGTTTTTCTGGAGTTCTTTCAGCTAATTGCGCCTCTCTTCTTAAGGCACGTTCAGTAAACGCAGCTGTTTCATGATTAAATGTAAATTCTACTTGTCTTAGATAAACTGGGATATGTTCACGAATAACAGGCTTTTCCTTTTTTGGACGAGAAGGACATACTTTTTCAGTAACGATTTGAGGAGGAGTACAAGGACATACTTTTTCAACATCGTTTTCAGTAGGAGTATTCGGTCTTTGATCTGCACCATGAACACTAAAAATAACTGCTGTTGCAAATACCATACTTAATAATTTCATAATTCAAAATCCTTTACAAATTAAAGACAAATCAATCATTTATTGTTGATCTATTCGTGCATTTCTGAGCGCCTCAGTAATATTTTCTACTTGCGCATTATCTAAAATTAATCTTGGAGGCAGTATTGGCCTTACATTCATTTGCGCTCTTTGCACATAGGCAGGCTTTATCTTTTTTGGAGCAGAAGGACATACTTTTGAAATAACGATTTGAGGAGGAGTATTCGGTCTTTGATCTGCACCATGAACACTAAAAATAACTGCTGTTGCAAATACGATACTTAATAATTTCATAATTCAAAACCCTTTACAAATTAAACACAACCAGAAAATAATTCAATCAAGTTTAACTATTAGAAATGAAATAGCAAGTTTCTAGGAAAAATCTCATATGAAATAATATACATTTGCATATCTATGACGTTAAATAGTTATAGATATTACTCTATAAATCCTTTTGGGATACGCTATAGTAAGGAGCAAGATCATATAATTTAAAAAAAGAATCGTAATGAATAAAGAAAAACAAGAACGTAGCTCCTGGCTTATTTACTCAATAACACTTCACTCTCTCGCCCTTATTGCACTACTTATCTCACTTAATGAGACATCTCTTTTTAATAAAAACCAACCAGCTCCCGTTATTGTACTTACTGACAAACAAGAAGAGATGCTCCAAAAAAATATCAAGAAACAACCTACTCAAGAAAAAAAAACACAACCCCTTGACCCAAAAACTTTTAATGTACCCGTACCTGTTATGTACTATGGAAAAGAACTTGATCCCAATAAAACACCAGGAACACCAACAAAAAAACAAACCGAAACTGAATTCAAAAAAACTGAACCTCTTCCTCCACTACACCAAGAAGAATCTCATACAAAAGAAACACTTCTAAAGAAAATAGAATCTGAAATTACTGAAATACTAGAAGAAGTAAAAAAAGAAAAAACAGTACTACAAGAACCATTACTTGAAGTAAAAGAACAAGCAACCCAAACACTCCCTAAAAAAAGCCCCCTCCAAAAAACTCTGCCGGAAACTATTCCCCCAAAAGAAAAAACTCCTGGAAAAAAACAATTGACCTTAGCTGATCTTTTTAATAAATCGCCCCTCACATCAACAGATACTCAAATGATTGGTGAAGGCTCTGGTCAACCGATTGTCATTAAAGAAGGAGATATGAAATATTACAGCGTATGGAGTAAATTTCTGAATCATCTCAATCAAACAGCTCGTTTTAACCGCATTAAAAAGAAAGTTCCTTTGATGGAATGGATTAAAAATGGCCTTCTTAAAAAAGACCTTTTTTGTGGAATTACGGTGACTAAAGAAGGAAAAGTTCTTGCCATTGATATCATTTCTTCATCTGGATTTAAAACATTTGATGATATGTGCATACAAGATATTTGGGCATCATCTCCCTTTCCCCCACTGCCTGAATCTATGGGCAAAGAACAGGCTCGTTTTGAAGTCAGATCCTATTTATAACCATTGATTCTTTATCCCACTTACTTGAATATGATACGCTCTTTTACGAAATTCATTTTTTAGAGGGGAGAAAAATATGAAAAGAATCATACTCATTTCAGTATTGTGCATCATACACATAGCACTACAAGGCAACACAAAACCATGCGAAATAACCATACAATCAAGATGGCAAGACCTTGAAACACCACGTGAAACAAAACTCTTTGGCAGCAAATGGATTTTAGCAGCAGAAATTACTTTTAAACGAACTCCAGAAATTAAAGAAGCCATTTTTATTGACCGACTTCAATTTTCGTGGAATGGCCCAACAATTTTCAACCTACACGCATCACTTTTTAAAAAAACTCCCAACAAACGGTTCTTACCGCTCGAAGAAGCTTTACTATGCGATGGAAAATGGAACAACAATACTCAAGAACTCTATTTTTCATTTGATGAAGAACAACGCCTTGATCCTATTACAACATTTTATATTGTTGTAACTATTCCAAATGATATTGAAGATCTTCTTCAACAAGGAAATTTCACCCTCATTAATAGCTGCTTACCTGATGAACTACAAGATCCCAATGCAATGGCTTTTGCTTTATCATTTACTGTGCGGCCATCTACAACATCTCTAATACATTCACGCATTGCATAAGCAGCTGACCATCTAACACATCATTCGTCTCGATACATTTTTCAATTCTTGAAAAATACTCGACATGAGCGGGTTTAATGAACAATTTTTTTTCAGCTAAACCCGCATGTCCCGCCATAGCGTTAGCAACGACGGAAGTAATTTGAGCTTTAGCGAAAATTGTATCGAACGGAACAAAGAACTAAAGCGCATCAGAAAGTCTCATTGCAATAATATAACTGGACATGTCGCAACTTTTTTTCTATAGCTATAAAATCATTCTTGAAGCTTAATTAAGGAGAAAAGGCATGGCAAAGGTTGTGATCATTGGGGCTGGACTAACAGGAATTTCCACCGCCTATCATTTAGAACAAGCAGGCTTTACTGATTATAAGCTCTACGAAAAAGAAGCAACTGCAGGCGGACTCTGCCGTTCTATCTATCAAGATGGTTTCACCTTCGATTACACAGGCCACTTACTCCACAGTAACAATCCCTACTTTACTACATTTTTGCACGAAACAATCGGCATTGATACGTTTAACACCGTCAACAGAAAATCATTTATCTACTCACACAACACCTACACACATTTTCCCTTCCAATCCAACTTATACGGACTGCCCGAAACAGTTATTGCTGAGTGCATAGAAGGTTTTGTCAGCAAACCAAAAACGCTTAAAAAAAATGCCAACTTTTATGATTGGGCACTGCATATGTTTGGCAAAGGCATCACTGAACAATTCTTTGTTCCGTATCAACAAAAAATATTTGACTATGATATTCACAAACTTTCTAGCTCTTGGACTGGTCGGTTTGTACCAAAAACAACACTTACCGACATTATTAAAGGTGCCTTGCGCCCACCTCTGCAACAAGAAGCTGGCTACAATGCAAACTTTCTCTATCCAAAAAGTGGCGGCATCTATTTTTGGGTTCAACGATTGATTCAAAAATTAAAAAAACCTATCAAAACTCAGTACTGCGTTGATTCTATCGACCTTACCAATAAAATTGTCACCTTTACAAATGGTGACTTTGAACATTTCGATGAACTCATTACAACCATGCCACTCGACATACTACTTACCCTCATTAAAGAACCTGCAGAAAGCTCTGTAAAAAAAGCCGGCAAAAAATTACTCTGTAACTCCGTTGCCAATTTTAATTTAGGCATACAAAATCCAAACCTTACCGACAAGCATTGGATCTATTTACCAGAAACACAGTTTCCCCATTATCGAATTGGTTTTTACCACAATTTTTCTTCCTCTATGGCACCTGAAGGATGCAGCTCTTTATATGGTGAATATGCGTATCTAAAAAAAGAAAAAAGCGAAGTAAAAAATACTATTGATACTGCAATTGCAAGTACCAAAAAATTATTGAATATTTCTGACGCACAAGTTATTACTCAGCGCGTTGTCCATATTCCTCATGCATATGTTATTTACAACCCATGGCGAGAAAAAAATCTTCCTGCAATTCTTGAGCATCTCACTTCTTATAATGTGCATTCAATTGGCCGCTATGGCGCATGGAAATATTCCAGCATGCAAGAGGCTGTTCTTGACGGAAAAGCAATGGCCGAATCACTTCTTATAGAAAAAAGTTCTCTAAAAAGTACGTATGTCCCACAATCACCAAAAGAGGAGCGGATATGAACTTCACAAATGCACGTATTTTAGTTACCGGTGGAGCAGGATTTATCGGATCCCATTTAGTAGAAGGATTGGTTACTGCAGGAGCACAAGTAACGGTGCTTGATAATCTCAGTACAGGATCTTTACACAATCTTGAAGAAGTCAAAAATCAGATTTCATTTATTCAGGGTGACGTTACTGATAAAGATCTCTGCTTTGCAGTGGCTCAAGATATGTCCCATATTTTTCACCTTGCTGCCTGTGTTTCAGTACCACTTTCTGTAGAAAACCCAGAACTGTGCTTTGCAACAAATGTGCAAGGTACCTTTAATATGCTCGAAGCTGCACGCATCAATACGGTCTCTCGGTTTATCTTTTCATCATCCTGTGCAATTTACGGAAATCATCCCAAAAAATGCTCAGAAAAAACTATCCACAGTCCTTCATCACCTTATGGATATTCAAAACTAATTGGTGAAATCTATTGCCAAGAATATGCACAACTTCACAAAGTCCCCACTATCTCGCTGCGCTACTTTAATGTAATTGGCGAACGACAAAATCCATTAGGATCCTATGCAGGCGTCTATGCAAAATTTATCTATAACATGAAAAACAACTTACCAATCACCATTTATGGTGATGGCACTCAAACACGGGATTTTATTACGGTAAAGGATGTAGTTAAAGCAAATATGTCCCTTGCCCATCTGCCAAACCAACTGTGCGACGGAAAGCCAATTAATATTGGCACCGGCCACACCACCAGCATTAATGATCTATTCAACGCTCTTAAAGCTGTGTATCCCGATTACAACCACGAACCTATTTATGCACCAGAACGCTCTGGGGACATTAAATTTTCAGCAGCTGATTGCCAACTCTATAAAACACTCCAAGAATTGATGCTATAAAAAAAACCAAAAAAAGCGCCGCTTACACCTTCTACAAGATGCATGCTGCGCTTTTTAAATTTTGTATGGAGCTAATATTAAAGATAAAAACCTAAGCCAATTAGCCCTAATCCTGCAGCTATTTTAGAGCTACTAAAGAATAATGTAGAACCTCCAGAAGTAACCCCTGAACCTTCATAAGATTTTGAAATTAAAAGCATGCCAGCATATGATGCACCAAGTTTTGCCGCTGTCTTAGGCTCCCCTTGTACTAAGCTTTTTGTTACAGCATACAAAGCACACCCAGCAAATGCTGCTTGTATTGGTTGCTTACGAACTTGTTCAACTATGCTTGCACTCTGCAATGCGCTTCCAGAAAATAATGCGATCAATACTAATTTTCTCATAACAACCCCGTAATAAAAACATACTATATAATAATAATTCAAAACGCAATTTTGATGCGGATTACCGAGTATGTCAAATAAAATTGGAGATGCTATTTAATGCGCAGGAATATATTCTACGCCCATATTTTTTTGAACTCGCTCTTTGAGTGCTTCTTTATAACCAAAAAGAGTTCCACATATTTCTTCAAGCACCGTAACCTTTTTTAGATTTTTATCTAATGCATCTACCAGCCCATACGGAGTAGAAATATACAATCCATCTTCATTTTTATAGGTAAAGCGATAATACAATGGATTTTTTCCATAAGAAAAATCAAAGTTAAAGTATAAATCTCTACCACTTTCCATAATTTCCACAACATTTTTAACATCACGAACAAGCATTGCAGCTTCAAAATTTGTTCTAACTTGAGATCCGATTATCTCCATTACCGATCTTAGATATTCCGTTTGCTCTATCGCTTCGTCATTATTATTTTTAACAACATCAGAAAGCGCTTTCATTGTATTTTTTAAAATTTGATAACGCAGTTTAACATTCGCACCTGCTTTACGCACAGCATCCTCATAACACAATCTCACCATGCCATTGCATGATCCCAAAGCAAGGTTATATGCAAGCAATTCATTAGCATTATAAGGTGCCATGTTACGCGCATACTGAAAAAGCACTCCATGCGGAACTTCGTAACCTTGTTTTAACTCTTCTTTTGTAAGTTCTTCAATTGTATACTTCGAGCGACCTTCAAGAACATCTTGCACAACACGCACTTGATCAATTCCACCTAAAACACTTTTGACTGTTTTTTCAAAATTTTGCTTGAGAAAATATTTTTTTAAAAAGCCTTTTTCATTCAAATAATTTTGCAACGCATCAACGCTTTTTTTATCTTTTTGCTGGTATTTTTGAACTTCTAAATCTACTTTTGAAGTCAATAGTTCATGCACTTGACCACCGCGATTTTGATGCCACTGTTCATTAAAAACTCGCCCATACGGAACATTCAAATCATCAATTGAATCTACCGCACCAAAACTCATAGAAAAAAAGAATACAAATGAAAACAAAAACTTCTTCACGAATAACCCCATAATATAAACAATATATTTAAAATAGTTTCAAATTGAATCTAAACAATACAGCTCGGTATGTCAAATGAATAAGGTTCATTTTTTCTCCTTTTATGGTACAATTGCTCCATTGGTAGCCATGTCTCGATACATTTACCTAACAGTAAACACTCGACACGAGCGGTTTTTATGCTTACTCAAAATTTTAAAGATAAGCACAACATCCCCCTCCGCTCACCCTGAGTGATTTAAGCAATAAAATTGCTTAAATCGTATCAAGGGAAAAGCATAACAACACATGTACCAACTTAATTTAGAAGACTGTACGACCTTTATAGCGTTATTGTGAGAAAGAAATCATGAGCAAAAAAGACTTTTATACTACCCTCGGCGTTAGCAAATCAGCTTCAAAAGAAGAAATTAAGGCAGCTTATAGAAAAATGGCCCTTAAATATCATCCTGACCGTAATCCAGACAATAAAGAGGCAGAAGAAAAATTTAAAGAAGTTTCTCACGCCTATGAAGTTTTATCTGATGACACCAAGCGTCAACAATATGACCAAGTTGGCCACAATGCATACCAAGATATGGGAGCTCATGGCGGCGGCGGGCATGACTTTAATATGAATGAAGAAATGTTCGAACAATTCGGCGACATTTTTAGCGCTATGTTTGGCGGCGGCGCTGGTCAATCTAAAAAACGAAGAACTACTGCAGGACCTGCTCCAAAAAAAGGTCACGATCTCTATAAAGAAGTTTCTTTAAGCTTAAAGGATGCTTTCTTAGGTAAAAAAGAAGATATCAGTTTTTACCATTTCTTTAATTGCGAAGCCTGTAAAGGCAAGGGCTTAACCCTTGGAACATCGATTGTAAGCTGTAAAACATGTCATGGATCTGGGTCTATAGAAATGCGCCAAGGACCATTTGCATTTGCTCAACCATGCCGAGCTTGCGGCGGAGAAGGTTTTACTATCCCATCACCATGTACTGCATGTAAAGGCCAATCACGCGTTCAAAAATATGACAAATTTAATATCTCTATCCCTGCAGGTGCTTATGACGGAGCCGAACTTCGTATTGCAGAAAAAGGTGATGCTGGTGTGTATGGTGGAAAATCTGGTGACCTCTTTTTAAAGATAAAGATAGTTGCAGACAAAAAATTCTCCCGCATCGACAACGATTTGCACTGTTCCCTTATGGCAACCTATCCTCAACTCGTTTTTGGCTGCCAAGTGGAAATTGAAAACATTGATGGCACTAAAGAGATCGTCAAAATTTCTAAAGGCTGCCAAGTGGATGAAAAAATCATAGTTGCAGGCAAAGGGTTTGTTAACCTCAGAAATAAAAATCGCGGTAATTTAGTAATCACTATTAAATGCCATATTCCTACAAAAATATCTGCAGCAGCAAAAGAAACGCTGACCAAATATTCAGAAGAAATTGGCACTGATGCAAAATCTGATAGCAGCTTAATGGGATTTTTTAAGAAATTTTTAGGTTAATTTTAGACATTATATTACACGCGCTCATGTCGAGTATTTACCGTCAGGTAAATGTATCGAGACAAAAAGCGCTTAACCATTTTTCTCTCGATACAATACTCACGATGTTCGTATCACTCGAGAAGAGCGGACAATAGGTTATAAAAAAGAGGCTGAGTTTTACAGCCTCTTTTTTATGTTACTCGTCTACTACTTCATCTTCTGGAATTGTATTAATTGATGGCCGTAAATAATGTACAGATGTTGATGATTTTCTTCGCATCAAAGGTGAGGGTTTTTCAAATGGATTAGGTTTTTTTGGCTCTAATTCTGCTTTTTCAACTGGCTCTTTTTTATCTGTAACCTGCTCCGGGTGAGATGCTCTAGAACAAGAACTAAATATACTGCTTGTTTCTGGTTGCGAATGGGATCTCTGCCGACCTTCCTCATCACTTGCTGTAATACCACTTGCAACTACTGTCAATAAGCCCACATAGACTTTTTTCATCTTCCGCTACTCCCCTACATAGTATGGTAAATGTTAAACAATTATCATTTCGTTACTAATACCGTTGTATATTATTTCTTTATTACGGATTTTTTTTGCAAGCTCATCAATTCTTTTATAGAGCTCTTTAGTATTTTTTTTACAATCTTGAATATCAAGCTGATTGTTTTGCAAAATGTTCATTAATTTTTTTAAATCTTCTGGAGTGATTTGATTTTTAGCACCATGTTGCATGTCGATCCAATGGTACGAAATACGAGAAACATACGAGAGAGCAAGCCAGAATGCTAAAAAATCAATTTTTGTAAGGACCGGTTGTGTTACCTGCACCCCACACAGCAGCGTCATTAAAAGTGCTACTTTTATCTTCTTCATACATTCATTCTCCTTTTTTTTATACTTTTCTGAGAAGGAAGAATATGCCGTTTTTGATCGATACCTATCATGGTAACCATCTGATAAAACATATCTCTATCTCCTGATTTTACTACCGCCTGGTCGTGAGCTTCTGCGATTGCTATGGGATATCCATGTCCTTTTTCTACTTGATTTTGAATTAAAGATGCAAGCATCTTGATTTTCTTTTCGTCCTGAGCTATATATCCCGGAATTTCTATACGAGCAACTTCATACCCCGTATTGTAATAAAAAAAATGGGGATGCAAAGCAGCAGAAGAGACCTCCGTAATAGGAGCATGGCTTTTAAAAACAGTAGAAAAATCACCCTGATTCATAAAAAATCGAGTAACCGTCCCATCTGTAATATGCTTCATCGGCTCTGTAATAGGAGAATTAACCGATGCAAACTTATTCATAGATGCTTGGAGTAAATGCGTAACATCTTTTCCCTTAGACAAGCTTAAATAACCGGCAATCAAAATATCATGTTTATGAAACTGCTCTAAAAAATAGGTATACCGCTGTAAAAAATAATCTTTAATCTTTGGATCTTTACCTTGCAAATGCCAAAATATCAGTGATCCATCAAACAAAAAAAGAAGCGGAATGTCAGGATTTTTTTCTTTAAGCTGTAAACACTGTGCAAGACCAACTTTAAACTCAAATTCTTCACGCTTACCATTAACAATATCAAGTGCGCGGCCAGCCTCATCATCAAGCTCTTGTTCCACAAAAACAAATGGTTCTGACCATAACTTACTTGAACCAGTATCCCGACCATAGTGCAAAATAACTCCCCCAATATTAATCAAAAAACAACTTGTTCCTTGATGCTTATCTGGGTAGACCTGTGACCCATCAATCGCCACAATTTGATAAGGCTCATTATAACTTTTGACTGTGTATACATCATCAATATTTCCCTGCCATGTTGGAACCAACAATCCGCGAGAAGCTTGAGCTTTTGCAAGCAATAATGGATCTTTAATCATCACCTGCCAGGCATCATAAGCACTATCAATTTGAGACGAAAGATCCAAAAATAATTTATCCGAAACTGCTTGAAGTTCATGTAAAACTTTTGACCGATCCAGCACTAAAAACCCCTGTCTTGATACTGTTTGCATGCATTTTGAAGCGCTTCCAGTGTAATAAGCGCACAACGGAGTCTATTAGGCCCCAGTTGCATCCCAATAACTTCTAAAACTTGTTCTTTTGTTATTGCCATAACATCAGCCACTGTTTTACCAAGTACATACTCAAGGAGTACATCTGCAGACCCACCGCTAATAACACATCCTTCTGCTTGATAACCAACAGCTGTAAGACGATCGTCTTTAACCATTGCCTGAATGCTCACTCGATCTCCACAAGAAGGATTATACACTCCCGACTCAGCGTTATATTCTTGAAGAATCACTTTATATTTTGGGTAATTATACCGCTCATACAATGCATTATTGTAAACATTTTTTAAATTCATATCTTTTTTTAACTCCTGAATGATACAAGTATACCTCAGTTTTATAGGTAATACTCATTATTTTGGAAGGATCATGAACATGAAACTTACACAAATCATTCACATAACACTACTCATAACCACACTACGCATTCATGCTTCGGATAATCGGCTACTTTCATCCCTAACAAACACACGCCCACGCAATTTCAGCATAGACTCCACCAGCTCTGATGTTTTTTCATCAGAAGGTTCTTCAACTACAGGACTTAACTTGCAACTTCCTGCCTATTCATCAGCTCAAGATTTTACAAAAATAATATCTGAACAAAAAAACTCAGCCCCCTCATATACCTCACTGCTAAAAAATTTGATACCAGTAAAATTGGCTGCTGCCGGAGCAGGCATTGGAGGGCTGCTGATTCATGAAGGTTTAAAAACAACCATGCGATCACCATCAGCTTCATGGGTAGAAACAATTATAAAATATGGAACTGCTGGAGCAATTACCTATTGGCTTATAGGTGATGAGATAAAAACAGTTATTACCTTTAAAAAAGATATGAATATCTATTACGAACGCCTGAAAGCAATTGAAAAAGCACTTGGACCGGTACAATCAAATCAACAAAAGCTAGAAGATCAAATAAAACAATATGATGCTGTAATAGCTGCATGCCAAGAATCTGTTGAAAAAATACAAAACAACGACACCAAACTACTTAGACAACAAACAGGCCTTATAGAATCTTTAAAGGACATTCAAAGAAATTTTAATGCATACAATACAATGCGAGCAGAAATGGGAAAAACTTCTCTTTTTCGCCAACAACAAAACCCTACTGTACAAACACCAACAATCCCTGAAGACCAAGAAGAAGAAAAAGAAGAAGAACCAATATCCCATAACGCTGATCAACAAAATACTTTCTTAGAACAAAGTCCATCACTCGACAAACTTGCTGAGCATGCACGCCAACTACAAGATCATCTCCATAGCACCCTGTTTGCACTCGTAAAAAAACCTACAATCTCTCAAAAAAATAAGAAGCCTCGACGCACCTCTTCTTCATCATTTGATCCCTCTCACATTTCGGGAACAACCTTATAACAAACAATTCTAATCATTGCTGGGGAGCCTAAAAACTCCCTTTTTTTATTTCATAAATTCTCAAATTTGCATTTTTTTATAAAAAGAATAGGATCAAAAATTGTAATCACTTTTTTTTAGGATAGGGAGTAAAAGATGATGCAAACTCAAAAACAGTTCTTTAATACCAGCTTTTTTCAGTACCAAAAAATACAAAAAACACCCATCATGAACATTATTTTTGACCTAAGCGGCGTAATATTTGGACACTCGCCCGCAACCACACAAACGCACCAGTATGGTGCAACGGTTCTTTCACCCATCAACCCTGGCACAACCATCCGACTTTTGAACGACTGCATCAAAGAAGGCCATCGCCTTTTTATACTTTCTAACATGTCACAAGACGATCTTCTCTATCTTCAACACCATCCACAAGGCGCCCGTATCTTTAAATATTTTGAAGATATTATCTTGGGACCAGTCGTTGGTATCAAAAAACCTGATCCAAGAATTTTTAGCTATCTTTTAAATAAACACGTTCTTGATCCAGAACATTCAATCTTTATTGATGATCAAATAATCAACTTAGAAGCTGCCGAAAAAGCAGGCATTTCTAAAGGGATTCACTGCGATAATTTTAATTTTATTGAAATTAGAAAAAAACTTGAATCTTATGGCGCACTCTAAACAACTAAACTGATAAAATTTGTCGTAGTACTTTAAGAAAATAATCAACTTCTTCGCTTGTATTGTAAGAATAAAACGAAATTCTTACAGACGATTCATATCCAAGAGCTTTTGCAAGCGGCTGTGCACAATGGTGACCGGCACGAACACAAATACCTTCCTTATCAAGAGCTGCTGCAACATCATGCGCATGCATTCCCTCAACTACAAAGCTCACCATATGACCAGTAAGTTTCAGTTGGGCAATGGAACCTAAAATGCGAATTTTTGGAAGTTTTTCGAGCCCCTCAATTGCGCGAATCGTTAAACCAACGGTATATGCTTGTATATCTTCAAATGGATGTCTAAAAAGATAATCTATTGCCGCTCCAAATCCAATCACTTGAGCAACTGCTGGAGTCCCAGGTTCAAACAACATTGGCGCAGGTAAAAAAGTTGTTTTTTCAACAGATACTTCATGCACCATGCCGCCACCTGTTTGATAAGGAATGCACTCTTTTTGAACCGTACGATTAATATACAACACACCAACCGCTGTCGGCCCACCCATTTTATGAGCAGAAAATACATAAAAATCACATCCCAGAAGCTGCACATCTACTTTTTCAAAAGCAACTGCTTGAGCTCCATCAACTAATACACGCGCTTTCATTTCTTTAGCTCGCTTAATAATTGGAGCTAAATCATTGCGAATGCCAAGTGCATTAGAAACTTGAGTAACTGCTACTAGCTTTGTTTTTTCAGTAATAATAGAGGAAAGATTTTTATAATCTAAAAGACCCTCTTTAGTAACAGGAATAATTTTAAGAATCGCTTTTTGTGCTTGAGCCAGCTGTTGCCATGGAACAAAATTTGAATGGTGCTCCATAATACTAACAACAATTTCATCACCCTCTTTAATAGCATAACGAGCCCAAATTAAGGCAACCGTATTGATACTATCGGTAGTACCTTGTGTAAAAATAATTTCTGAAGAAGATTGCGCATTGATAAAACGAGCAACTTTATAACGAACGCTCTCATACATTTCTGTTGCGCGTTCCGCAATTTTATAAAGACCTCGATTAACCGAAGCATTATAGGTCATATAAAAATGGGTAATTGTGCTTAAAACAGCCCGTGGCTTTTGCGTTGTAGCGGCATTGTCAAAATAAATAAGTGGTTTTTCTGATCTTTGAGCAAAAATTGGAAAATCTTCACGAACCATTTTCATAAGAATCTCTTTAGTCTTTAAGCTTACAAACTACAATATTTTCAAAATCTCTCTTTTCAGATCGTAACTCTTTATGTTTTTTTGTCAATTAGAATAAATCTAATGATAAGCATGCCAAATATTGGTCTGTTTTTTAAAGCTATTTTCTTTCAGAATAGAGATTCCATTGAATTCATCTTCGACTATCAACTAAACTAATTCTAATAGAAAGTTATTATAAAGATAAAAATTCAAGGAAACCGCTCATGAAAAAAAATATCGTTCTTCTTTTTTCACTTATTTTTATGAATTTCATGAATGCAAATACCCTCATAAGCTCACAAACAATAAGCGATGAGCTTAATAAAAAAATTGCAGAAGAATTTAAAAAAGAACACAGACTTATCTATGGAGATGGAAGAGTTCGCGGCCTTATTTATACCTTTATCCCTCGTTTAATTAGTACTGAAGCCAGAATGTTAATTGAAAATCTTCAACAATTGATCTCTTTTATGGAACAAGAAACTGTTACTTTTATCCGCAATGGCAAATCAATTGATACTACAGAAGAAATGAGAAATCTTTTTGATAACATTCTCATAGACATATCGAATATTAAAGAAAAATTTCATTTTTTAAAGGACATCAAAAACGATGTAACAACCCTAAAAAAGCTTCGAGAACTTATTGAAGAAACAAACAATCTTATGACTTTTCTTCATAACAATCCAAAAAATCCAAAACCTATTAATCGTTCTTACGGTAGTTATCAAGTAGGAAACACCAATGCAATAGAAGAGCTCAAAACAAAAATTAAGACCCTTCTTGGAAAACTAAAAAAATTAACAGACCTTGAATACGATCAAGCATGTGCACATGCAAGCAATAAGACATTGGCAAGATATGACGATGAAACACTAGCACTCATGGAACAATATTCTCCATCAATACTGAAAAGATTAGAAACAATAGAAGCAATCAATTTAGAGGCTGATGACCAAAAAAAAGAACAAAAATTTAACGACTATTTATATACACATTATGGCAAATTTGAAGAAACCCTTACTCGACTTACCAAAGAAATCGAGGAGACCAAACAACAACAACCTTTCTCTAAAAGTTCATTATTACCTGCCATTTCAGCACGGAAATATTTACAAGATCAAAGAGATCAAAAAAAATTAGCTACTGAAAAAACCAACTTAGAAAAAAGAATTCTTAGGCAAGAACAAAGGGCTCTAGAAGAAAAAAATAGAAATTCTTATAAAAAACTTCCATCTTTACTTGGTGCTTACAATTACAAAATTATGAAAAACCCAATATCGTATATTTCATCTACTCCACAACCAACTACCTTAGAGTATGCTTTTTCTAACCCGCCAGATCTCGATTAATTTAAAAGCCACTCTACTTGATAAGTTACCAAACAGAGTGGCTTTTAAATTATTTTATGTTGTAAAATTTAGCGTTTTATTTAGTTACTACTGCGTCCAACTCCTTCGAGGTTTTTGCACCTTTATCTATGAGTTGTTGTCGTAATTCTTCTAATTTTTTTATAAATTGTTCTGATTCAGCAGCAGTTTTGTTTAGTAAAGGAGAATGTATTGCGAGATATATATTACCATTTACAGAATCCAAAGGGGTTTGTCCATTGAGTTCTTTCGACCTTGTATTAACATCAATACCTTCAATCTCTAATAAGCTCTTTGCATGATCAACAAACGCCGAAAATGGCACCGAGACAAAACGTTCTAACGGCGTTTGACTGAATTTTGAGAACTCATCATAATCATTAACATTGTCTTTTGTGTAAGTAGTCGAATATATTTTTACTGATTTTTTTGCATCTGCAGTTTCCACTGGCTTTTGTTCTACTACTGATGCTGCATCAGACACTACTACTTCATGATTTATAGGTTGAGCTACTGCAAGCAATTCTACTGGCTTTTGTACTACCGCTGATGCTTCTGTAAGTACTACTACTGGCTTATCAGAAAGAACAGTTCCTTCTATTTTTACATCCGCAACTACTTCATGCTTTATAGGTTGAGCTACTTGTGATGCTGCATCAGACACTACTAATTGAGGATTTTGTACTACCGCTGATGCTTCTGCAGGTTGGCCTTCTGCTATATCATTTACAGGTTCTGATTTATTTACTTGTTCTACATGACCCCCTGCAACCTCTCCATTCACATTAGATTTTGTGATGTTCTTTGAGTCCCCATTTACCAATAGCCGTACTCCTTCTTTCACCGCTCCAGACACTACATCTGAATTAACATTTTTTTGATTTAGTTCATCAAGTAATGCTTTAAGATCTTTATATTGAGAAGAATTCTGGGAGAGCCTATCAACGCTCTTTTGTAACATACTCAAGGCGGATTCTCCATAATCATCTGTTTTATTAACATCAGCTCCTTTTTCTAATAAAGCCTTAATCAAAGTAATATCAGGTCCATTATGAATAGCAAACATTAACGGGGTCATTTGACCTTTAGGTGCTGCATTAACATCAATGTCAGAAACTTCTAACAGTTGCCTTGCGTATGATGTTCTCTCATTATTTCGCATCATACAGAATAATGGAGTCTCACCATCTTTATTTTTTTCATTAATATTATTTTTATTATAAATTTTATTTCCTATTTTTACTGATCCAGACTCTAGAGGCTGCTCTTGTACTACCGCTGATTTAACTCCTCCACGTTCCCTAATTGCATACACCGGAGCCTTAGCAACATTCCATGCTGTTTTTAACACACGCAGTACAGGATGATTTCCTTTATTATTACTTTTTTGCAAATCTCTAAAATGATCCGCTACTGCATTAAACGGTTTTTTTACAGCAACCCATGCCTTTTGATGCCATGCAGAACCTGTTGAAACATGTCCTCCTGCACCCTGCGCTCCACTCCACAGCATCAAACCCGCCACGAGCAGTATTCTTTTCTTCATTTTACGGAACTCCTTCTTTATGGGTAAAAATGAAAACTATTTACAAATATACATACCATGGGGGGGGGTATGCAACAATAAAAAGCCACTCTACTTGATAAGTTACCAAACAGAGTGGCTTTTATTGTTCTATGCTTTAAGGTTTATATTTTATTTAGTTGCTACTACTGACTTTAATTCCTCAAACTTTTCTTGAAGATCTGATAATGCCAATTGAAGAGAATCTACTTCAGTACTATATTGCTTCTTCAAACGAATTTGGTTTTCAAGCACTTTTTTGTTATTTTCATCTTTTACCGTAGGCGTGTTATTTTCATCTTTTACCGTTTTTTACCCCAATCAACAAGATTTCCGCCACATCCTGACAACAACATAACGATAATAAGTGCGGTAGAGAGACTATCTTTCTTCATTCAAAAACCTTTTATTTATACTGCTATACAATTGATACTGCTTGTTAGGTTAAAAAAAAGATGAAAATTTTACAAGGTGCACGTATAAAGTCTTACCTCAAATTACTTTTTAAAATAACAACCTCCCTGTCTGAATTACCAAACAGGGAGGTTGTTAATTTTGTACCTATCTAAGTTGTTACTTATTACTACTGCCATTAACTGACTTACTATTCATAGAGCTATTTTTTTACATTTAACTATTTTCAAGACATTTTGTTAACAATGCAAAAGCCTCACTAATTTTATCAAATTTAGCATCTGCTTTTACCTTTTCATCTCCAACTAACGATCCAGTTTTATCTGGATGAAAAGTTACACTAAGTTTTCTAAAAGCTTTTCTTACTGCTTCTAAGTTTACGCCATCTTCAAGTCCCAACTCTTTATACGCATCTTTTTTTGCTTGATCAGTAACAACTGAAGATGAAGAAGGTTGTTCTTCATCTAAATTCATAGTATGGATATCCTCAATAATATTATCGAGCGTAATTTTAGGTTTTTCACCCGAAAAATTTTTAAGATAGTTCTGTATACCACCATAATTGTCCGTTATCTTTTTTCCAAAGCACTTCAATAATTTCTTATAATCACCAGCATTAATTTCTTTAGTTTTATCTAATGCCATAAGTAGAAAAATCGGATCTTCATTTATTTTTCCAGATAAATTACTAATTATGCCTTTAAAATAATTGTTCTCATCTAGTTTAATACTTTTAAGCAACAAGTCTGCTAAAAACTCTGGGGTTTGAGGAATTTCACTAGTAGATGTTATACGATAAGCCAATCTTTGATACCCCTCACCTGTTGCTTGATCCAATGCGTTTGAAATTATTTCAGGATGAGATGTTATAATATCTTTAAAAGGTTTTATCACAGCATCAGAAAAATTAGCTTGTGTTTTAAAAACGTCATCACCGGCACTTTTTACTAAGAAATTCGTAAGTATTTCTGGTTTTCCTTCTATATCAGTCTCAAATATTTTTTTAAAAACAGGAATAAACTTAGAAATAGAATCTGAGGTACTACAAAGTTTGGTCAAAACATTCACTAGAATAGTAGGATCTTTATCTATCATATCTTGAAATTCAGACTTTAAAATTTTTAAACTTTCTATTCTAGCCTCTGATAGATTTTCTATTAAAAGATCTGCAAAATTAATCTTTCCACTGGTAATTTCTGATCGAATAGTATCTAAGGGAGTACTCATGTTTTTAGAGAAAACAAGTTTTGATGTAGAAAACACACCATTAGGATGAGTTTCTTTTGCAGCATTAAGTTCATCAAGTAATGCTTTAAGATCGTTATATTTAGGAGAATCCTTGGGGAGCATATCAACTCTAGTTTGTAAAATATCTATTGGTGCACGCTCATCCATCTTATTTATTATATAAAGATTGGTGGCACCTTTATCTAATAAAGTTTTAATAATACTCGCATCTGACTCATTACATGCGATACGCAATGCGGATCCTCCATAATTATCAACCGCTGTAACATCAATGCCAGGAGTTTCTAATAATACTTTTATTATTGGATGATTACCATCTTCCTCCAATGCTTGTAACAATGGCGTCTGTCCCCAACCAAGATCTCTATTGACAGTTGCTGGATCAAATGAAATTCCATCTAAATTCTTTTGTCTCAATAATTTAGAAAAATTATCCTCTGTAATTTTAAATGGTTCTTTTTGTAGTGCTGGTGCTGGTTTAGGCTCTACTAATTGAGGCTTTTGTACTACCACTGATGCTTCTGTAAGTACTACTACTGGCTTCTCAGAAAGTTTTTGCGTAAGTTCATCCAATAATACTTTAAGATCATTATATTGAGTAGAATTTTTATTTGTTAAAACTCTTTCTCTTAAAATATCTATTGGTGCTTTACCGGCAACATTTTGTTCTTTTACATTTATATTCTTAGCCCCTTTTTCTACTAAAGCTTTAATAGTACTTGCATCTGCATAAAAACATGCCTCCCCTAAAGGTGTATTCCCCATAATGTCAGATGCATTCACATCAATTCCATTAGTTTTGAGTAACGCATCTATTATTTGTTTATTATTACGACCAATTGCTAATAACAATGGCGTCCGTCCCAAACCAAGATCCCTATTGACAGTTGCTGGATCAAATGAAATTTCACCTACATTACTGCCATTTAATAATTCAGAAAAATTATCCTCTGTAATCTTAATCGGTTCTTTTTCTAGTGCTGGCGCTGGTTTAGGCGCTGGTTTAGGCGCTGGTTTAGGTACACTGTTTTTTGCACCGTATTTTTTTAGTAATTGTTCGATACGTGGAGCTCGAAAACCATCATTGAGTCTTTCATCATATATATCTAATACTGTTTTTCCATTGTTATTTAGATTATCAACTAAAGCTTTTTTTTCTAATAATGCTTCAACCTTATCTCCTTGACCATTCTCAACAGCAACCATTAATGGAGTCATTCCCTTAGAATCTTGTGTATTAACATCAATCCCTTCAATTTTTAATAATTCAGTTAGATTTTCAGTTGTACTGTATTTAACTACAAATAATAATGGCGTATCTCCATTCCTTAAGGGCTCATTAATATTCTTTTTATTAAAATTATAAGATCCTACTGTTACTGAGGGTCCTTCAACCTCCTCTACTGCAGGCTCTATAACTTTTGGACTGTTAACAAACACTTTTATCGTTTCAAAATTTTTTGAACTTTTATCTGTAAAATTTTTATTTTGTAATTGGCCAACCACATCAGAAGTAATTTTAGATCCAAACAAATCTAATAAAAAATTAATTCTTACTTCATTAGCTATATGTGTCGCTAAAATATCTGTTATTTGTTGCTCATTTAATTTTTCAAAAACTGATTTCGAATGATTTAAATTGTTCACCAAATTTCTAAATAATGGTGTATTAGTTTGCCCTTTAAGTAATTCAGTAACAAAATTTGTATCACTTGCATTAGGAACTATAAAATCTTTAAAAAAGTTGTGAAATTCCATTGTGTCATCAGTAAATTGTAGATTTGAAGTTGCAATAATAAGATCTTTTTTTAAAGGTAAATTTCTATCTAATCGATCCTTAAAAACGTCAAGTAACTTACAAGCATCATTAAGGTTTGAATCCTTAATTAATGGCAATAATGTTGAATCATCAATTTTTGCTAAAAATTGAGGTGTAGGAGTTTTATGAATTAATGAGATTTTAAGATCTGAAAAATTTTTCGGATCTTGAATAACATTACTTGGCTTATCCTCAAAATGATTATTTGCAACAGATTTAACTCCTCCACGTTCCCTAATTGCATACACCGGAGCCTTAGCAACATTCCATGCTGTTTTTAACACACGCAGTACAGGATGATCTCCTGCATTATTATTACTTTCCGTTTGCAAATCTCTAAAATGCTTCGCTACTGCATTAAACGGTTTTTTTACAGCAACCCATGCCTTTTGATGCCATGCAGAACCTGTTGGAACATGTTCTGCTGCACCCTGCACTCCACTCCACAGCATCAAACCCGTCACGAGTAGTATTCTTTTCTTCATTTTACGGAACTCCTTCTTTATGGGTAAAAATGAAAACTATTTACAAATATACATACCATAGGGGGGGGGGGGGGCAA
>CAIQNR010000008.1 GCA_903873255.1 uncultured bacterium
TCCCAATGCAGTCAATTGATCACGCAACTCATCTGCTCTTTTCCAATTTTTTTCAGCACGTGCTTGAAAACGCTCATCAATTAATTTTTGAATTTCTGGCGTTATCACCTGTTCTAATTCTGGTAGTTCATCAAGCGTTAATCCCAACAAATTCTGAATGCTCCATTTAATTACAGCAAGCTCATCTTGCTGTGCTGAAAGATGTTCAAAAACAACTCCTAATGAGCCGGGCGTATTAAGATCATCTTCTATAAAGGCAAGTATCTGTTTAACGCTTGCAAAAGAAGAATTTTGTAAAGACTGCAATGTTTGTGTTTGCGCCAGCACCGATGCAAATAGTTTGCATAACCGCTTATATGCTTTTTGAGCAGCAGCTACATCATCAAATGCAAAATCAAGCGGCGAGCGGTAATGATGTTGTAAAATATAGTATCGAATAACCATTGGATCATACTGAGCAAATACATCACGCAAGGTAAAAAAATTACCTAACGATTTTGACATCTTTTCTTTATCGATACGCACAAATGCATTATGCATCCAAAAGCGAGCAAAGGGCTTACCATGGGCACCTTCAGATTGAGCAATTTCATTTTCGTGATGAGGAAAAATAAGATCCATTCCACCACCATGAATATCGATATTATTGCTTAAATGTTTACCTGCCATTGCAGAACATTCAATGTGCCAACCTGGTCTTCCATAACCCCATGGGCTTTTCCAAAATGTTTCCGATTTTTCAGATTTCCATAATGCAAAATCAAGAGGATTTTCTTTTTTATCATTAATTTCTACACGAGCACCTGCAATAAGATCTTCTAATTTACGATTAGAAAGCTTGCCATAATCAGCAAACTTAGTAACTCGATAATACACATCACCGTCAACTTCGTAGGCATAGCCTGCGTCAATAAGCTGTTGAACAAGTATAATAATTTCTGGAATAGTTTCTGTTACCAATGGTTGAATCTGCGGTTGCAAACAATTAAGACGAGCAACATCTTGCGTATATGCACCCATATATTTCTGTGCAATTTCATGATAGCGGTTTCTATCGCCCAATTCACGCTGTGCACGATCAAGCAATTTGTCATCAATATCAGTAAAATTTCTGCAATACATAACATTGCTATACTGAAGCTTCAGAAGGCGATACAAAAGATCAAAAGTAACATAGCAACGCCCATGACCAATGTGAGCAAAATCATAAGGTGTAATGCCACAAACATACAAAGTTATTTTTTCAGATGTAGCTGGTTTAAATACTTCTTTTTCCGAAGAGAGCGTGTTAGTTACAACAATCATGACGAACCTTTACTAATGATCTAATTGATCAGACTATTCAATTTTTCAAAACATAGTATCATGAATCCTTATTTTAACATAACAAGTCACCCTTGACTAAAAAGAATTGGAACGTACAGAGGAGTAGTGGATGGCGTCACGTAAATATTTATCCCTGATTGCCCTTATATTTTTTGCAAATAAAGCTTATTCGGCAGCAGCAGAGGCGATACTATCAGAAGAAGAATCAACACAAGAAGAACATAAAAAAATAACAAAAATAACTATTAAAGGACTCACGTTACTACCAGAAGAAACAATTTTAAGTTGTATCCCCTATAAAATCTCCGACCCCTTTGATCCCAATCTTACTGGGTCACTCATCCATTCTTTGTATGAACTGGGATACTTTAAACAAATTAAGGTATATGCAGAAACAACCTCACCAACAACCACCGAATTAACACTTGTATTAGAGGAAAAAACACCTATCCAAGAGATTATATTTGAAGGCAATAAACATCTTGCGGCAAAAGATATTTTCAAAAAAACTGATCTCGAAAAAAAACCTGCCCTTGATGAAAAAGAACTTCCAAAATATGCCCGTATCATAGAAAAGCTCTATAAAGAAAAAAATTACCATTTTGCAGAAGTTGTTCCAAAATTTATTGTCAAAAATGGCAAGGGTATTATTACCTTTAAAGTGCGTGAAGGCATTTATGCTCGTGTTCAAAAGGTCCGCTTTTCTGGCAACAAAACATTCACCGGAAAAAAATTACGTAGTCTACTTTTTACCCGTGAAGATTGGATACTCGGTATACTTGATAAATCAGGAACTTTCAATCCACTAGCATGCGAGCAAGATCGCTACACGCTTGAATATTTTTATCAAAGTAATGGTTTTATGAATGTTAAAATTGGTGAACCGATTATTGATTTTGATCAGAAAAAACGGGACATCACAGTAACATTTCCTATAGAAGAAGGTGATCGCTATACATTAGGATCGATCAAAACTCCTGGAGCAAAAGATTTCTCAGAAGAGCAACTTATGCTCGCAATACCACTACGGCCAGGACAAATTTACTCACGAGAATTAATCCGTTTGTCTATTGAAAAACTACGCACACTCTGGGGTAAACAAGGATTTATCTATGCCGATATTGAACCTTCACTCCACCCTGATGAAGAGAAAAAGACCGTTGACCTTACCTTTCATTCCGACCCAGGAAATAAAGTATACCTCAACTGTATTCATATTTTTGGCAATGAAAAAACACGTGACAAAGTTATCCGCCGACAACTTACATTAGAAGATGGCGATCTAATTACGACCGATAACATGGACCTTTCTAAAGATAAAGTTGCTCATCTTGGTTATTTTGACCAACAAGAAGGTGTAAACTGGAAAATCGAACGTCTTGATAAAGATCTTGCAGACCTTAACTTATTGGTTAAAGAAATAAAAACAGGTAAATTCCACTTCCAAGCAAACTATGGTGGTACTCCTGGAAAACTTGCAACTCCTGGCTCTGGTATAAGCATTGAACTAACAGCACTGGAAAGAAATCTTTTAGGGCTTGGCCTTGAAGGGGAAGTAACAGGGCGTGTTGGAAGTTCTGAACGTTCATTCTTTGCTAATTTTACCGATCCTTGGTTCTGCGATAAACCAATCCGCTTAGGATTTGATACATATTTTACACATTCATCTTACGACGAACTTCGCAAAGTACGTGAAACAGTAAGAGAAAAACGGATGGGTGGATCTATCAATACAGGATTCGTATCAAAAACATTATTCGGTACTGGATTTTTGCTAAACATAGGTCTAGAAAAAATTGACCATCAAGGCAAGCAAGCTCCTCAAGCTTCGGTAGGCGGAGCATCACCACAGATTCAAGCAGAATATCAAGCAATACTTGACGAACGCTTTAAAGGAGGATCATTTACCTACCTACAAGCCACCGCACAACATGATACGCGCAATCATCATATACATATTTCTCGTGGTCATAAATTTAACGTTTTTGCTCGCGTTGGTATTCCTGCCTTCCATGACCCGGTAGGTTTTTATAAGATACAAGCAGATGCCCATTGGTACACCCCTATTATTGGTGAAACAACATTAATATTCCATCTTCATGGACATATTGGATACGTCAACTCATTCCGTGATAAACGTATACCATTCCGTGAATTGTATAATATCGGGGGCCAGGCAAGCGTACGCGGTTGGGAGTTTGGACAAATTGGACCAATGTGGTTTATTCCAGATCAAGTAGATGAAGGCGGCTGGCAAGGTGAATCAATTGGCGCCCGTAAAGGCATGTTCATTAATAGCGAATTGGTCTTTCCAGTCACCGAAGATATGTCTATAAAAGGTTCTGTTTTTTATGATGGCGGTACCGGTTGGTCAACACCCGATGCAAAATTTATCGACCCAAGTCGTTTAAAAAACAATAGTTTCGATTACCGCCATTCAATTGGTATCGGTATCAGATTGTTACAACCACAACCTGTTCGTATAGACTGGGGCTTTAAGCTCGATAAGCGAGAAGGTGAATCCCTTAACGAAGTACACTTCAGCACGTACTATGATTTTTAATCAATAATAAAGAGGCGCTCTGTGATAAACACATGCGCCTCTTTACATTTTGTAGCTTATTCAATTTTTACTATGCAGATTTTTTCTGTACAACCGGTTTGATCTTTGTTGGATTTTTCATTTTCCTATCAACTTCTTTTTGCTTTTGCACTTTCATATTCTTATGCTTTTTTTCATGATACTTTTTATGTTTTTTTACTTTTTCACGCTTCATTTCGTGATCTTTACGCTTTTCTTCTGTCTCTTTTTTTCTTTTAATTTCTGATTTTGATTCATTTAAATTTTTGCGTGTTCTTTTGTGATGCTTTCCATGAACAATATCTTGATCGCGTTGTTTTATTTTTTCTTGTTTGCATACTTTTTCAAGACCTGCTTGTGCGTAATGTTCATCTGCCGCTTTGATAGACTCTTTTCGCACCTTGGCTTCATGTTTAAGTTGATCTCGCAATACTCTATGTTTTTTTTGCAATGTACCAACCAGAGGATGCTCAGAAGTTCCGTGAGTTCTAGAAGAGATATAGTCATTTATTTTTTGATCTTTTGTTGTTTCTGCATGACGAGACAGCAACAATGCCTTTTCTTTTTTACTGCGTGAGGTCGAAGCTACTCTTTCTTTGTCAGCTTTTTTTATTCTTTTTTCCTTAACAACAACCGCCTGTATCTTTGCGCGAATTTTTTTTATATTTGATGCTGATTTTTTTGCGCGTGTTTTATGAACATCAGCCATAATCAAATGTGCTTTAAATGGATCTTGTTGTTTATATCTATTTTCTTCTGTTTTATCTTTTTTGTGTTGTTTTGCTTTTTTTCTTTCTTTTTTTTTCTTTTGATGTTGAATCTCTTTATGATCTTTTTTTGGTTTATCTTTTGAAGTTATTTTTTTATCCTTATGAGCACCACCACCTAAATTTGGTGTTGCTACCTGTCCCATCCCCCAAACCCTTCGCTTTGAATCGTGCATCTTATCTTTTTCACGAGCACTTACATTCGTAAAAAGACTAATTAAAAGCACCATTATATAAAATCGTTTTTGCATAATCCTCTCCTTAGTATGATGGTACGTATTATCTTCATTGTCAGATTGTAATAAACGTATTTTCAAAAGATCAAGGCTTTCATAAAAAGGCAAATGCTCCAGCCTTTTACATCAGATTATAGAGAACCTTTGCTTTTAAAATTAATCAACCCGTAGAATCATACAAATAATAAAGGGTTCAAGTATGATAAAATCTCATCACAAATTGTTCTGGATACTACTATTTGCAGCAATACAAATTCTCATTGTTATTCTACATATCAGTAAACAAAGTTTGTGGGTAAAAATATCTTATACAACACAAAAATATGAGCACCAACTTGCCAATATTGCTCAACAAAAAAAAATAGTACTCCACCAACTTTACGAACTCAAAAACCCAAAAGAAATAAAAAAATACGCTCAAGAACACCTTGGTATGCAATCGATTAAAATGGGCACTCTAAAAAGGATATCATCACATGGAACATACTCATAAACTGCGGCTAACTCTCATATTTTTTATATGCAGCACATTATCCCTACTGGGGATAATCAATCTTTATTCTCTCCAAATACGCAAACATACGTTTTTCACTAATCTTGGTAATCAACAATATCATGTAAGCATCACCACCTATCCACCACGATCATCCATTTTAGATCGTCATGGTAATCCACTTGCACTTAATAAAGACTCTATCTCAGCCTTTATGCTCCCTAGAACTATCAAAGATTCGCGCATGCTCAAAAACATCTTGCGGCATAATTTTCCTGATGCACTCACACGCCTACTTAATAAACCTCATCAACATTTTTTGTATATCAAACGGAGACTGAGCCCAGAAGAACTAAATACTCTTGAGCAAAAACATTGTAAGGATATTCACCTACTGACAGAACCAAGTCGATTTTATCCTATTGCCGAAGCAGGACCTCTCATTGGCATTACCGACACCGACAATAAAGGGCTATTTGGTATTGAATTTTTATACAATACCGATCTAATTGGTCAACCATCAACCACTATTTTAGAACGAGATGCAAGATCAGGAAAATTTTATTTCTCAAAACATATTCAAGAAGAAGGAAGATCTGGAAAAACAATTCAACTAACCATAGACGTAAACTTACAATTTCTTATTCAAGAAGCAGTATCCGAAACTATGCATATTTTTGACTCTCATGAAGGCGGCGCATTAGTTATGGACCCAGAAACAGGAGATATTCTTGCCATTGCAACATTCCCAACCTTTGACCCTAACAAACCTCAAGATATTGTTATCAACAACACAAAATGCCGCCCTATTACAGATACCTATGAATTCGGCTCTGTTATGAAAACATTCTGCGCACTTGCTGCTATTGATGAAAAAGTTGTTACTCCAGATGAAGAAATTAATTGTATGGGTGTAAAAACAGTTATCTTAGAAGGAAGAACCATCAATACCGTTCCTCAAAGTGTTTTGGGCATTGCATCTTTTAAAGATATTATTAAAAAATCAAATAACATTGGTATTGCAAAAGTAGCAAAACGAGTGGGCACAAAATTATATGATCACTATCAACGCGTTGGATTTGGCACAAAAACGGGAATTCCCTTTCCAGGAGAACAATCTGGATTTATTATGCCACCCTCTTCATGGTCAAAACAATCAATTATTTCATTATCCTATGGCTATGAAATTAATGTTTCATTACTACAACTTGCACGTGCATTTTGTATCTTTTCTAATGATGGTTATCTTATTGCTCCTCGGCTTTTACTTAATCAAAAAACACCTCCGCCACTACGCATTTATTCATCAGAAACTATTACAACCATGCGAGAAATTTTAGAAAAAACATCCACTAAAGGTGCTGGCAAATATGGCGCTATTGAAGGGTATACTTGTATGGGTAAAACAGGGACAGCTAATTTACTTGATCATGGCGTGTACAATCCGCATAAAAATCTTTTCTGCTATGTTGGAAGCATAGAAAAAGGAAACTATAAACGGGTTATTGCATGCTATGTAAAAGAAGCAAAAAAGCATGGTCTTTATGCTGCAACTGTTGCAGCACCGTTGTTTCAGAAAATTGCAGAGATACTTGTTATACATGATAAAATATGGTGACGTTTGAGTTTGAGCGAATTAAATGAATCTAAGGGGCAAGGCACCCTTTGCCCGAATTCCAAAAAGGGTGACACTAACCCATTTTGGTGCTGCCCGCATAGGGCAAAAAGATAATTGATTAAAAAGAGATAATCGGATTGTACGATTAAATTTTAAAACTAAAAGATTGTTTTTTATGAAGAATCATATTTTACTATCAGTAATGCAATACTTATTTTTTAAAGGACACAAGTAGATGAAAAAAATAGTCTTATCACTTTTAATAACAACAACTATCTTACACTGCGAAGATGATCTTCTTCCTAAAACTCCGATTGCAAGCCGCACTTCAATGTTCCTACATCCAATCTTTCAAAATAATGCTATGGACAAAAGTTTATGGCACACAGCATGGCTCCATAAAGAACATAAAACAGCTCTTCAAGTAACAGGATTCTATCAACAAGCATTCCATACAGAACATATTCAACAGTTTTTTTTGCCTGAATTTCGTACCAAACTTCGTGTTAATCAAACTGCATTAAATCGTGATATTAATCCTGCATGGATTGGTTTGCCAGCATCATTTGATGGATACTTAACTATTGCGCCAAGTTACCATTCTTCCGGTTTTCGAATGGAAGCGCGCCATATGATTGGAGACTTATTCAATTTCCCTTTTCTAAAAAATATCTATCTTACTGCCTCTGGAGTTTTCACTGTCAATAAGCAAGAAATAAACCTTGCTCAAAGTGATGTTCAAAACGCTGGAAGCTCTTCAAGTCCGGTCTACGATATTCTTACAGCTTTTAACAATCCTACATGGAACTTCGACAAAATGGCCCCAAGACCGGCAAAAAAAGCATTAGCTGAGCTTCGTTTTGGTTATGGAACAACTATCTTTACCAGCGGCCGTGCTCATGCCATAACTTTTACATCAATTTCTATTCCAACCTACAAAAAACCAACCAATGAATATCTCTTTGATACACAAATTGGTCATGACGGACATCTTGGCGTTATGTGGGGACTAAGCATGCAACTTCCCGTCAACAGAGAATCAGATTCCTACCAAGTGAATCTCCATATTGATCTTGAAAATACCTACCTTATGAAAGATCACCGCTACCGAACTTTTGATTTAAAAGGAAAAGAATGGAGTAGATTTCTATTGTTACGAGCAAACAATCAACCGTTTGATATAACAATTCCTGGCGTTAATATTTTAACACAACGCGTTATGGTAGCGCCCCATCATACAACAGATTTTACCTTTGGAATTCGCACATCAACCAATGATATGGAATTTGATTTTGGATATGCTATTTGGGCACATGGCGGCGATAAAGTAAGATTCACAGAACCATGGCAAAATATTTATGGTATTGCAGGAAGTTTTACATTGCAAACAGCAAGCACCAGTACTATTGCAACAACAGGGCCTGATGATGCAACCTTTACACCAATTCTTATTAGTGATCTCAATATAGACTCTGGTTCAATGCCTGCAGTTATGGTTCATAGAGCATTTGGCACCGTTGGTTATGCACACCGTGGTGAAAAATATGATGCGTTTATTGGTGGGGGTGTATTTGCAGAAGCTCCTCATCAAAAAGCAAAAGCTCCTATGATCTGGGGAACCCACGTTAAAGCTGGATTTGGATTCTAATGGATACACCACACATAGTTACTGACTATCAATTTTTTAAAAAACTCTGCGCTCTACCTTTTATAGAGCAAATATGGCTCTACGGTTCTCGAGCTCGAGAAAATAATAAATCACGATCAGATATTGACCTTGCCATAATCTGACCAACAGCTAACGAAACCGATTGGAATACAATTTTTAAAATTATTGATGAAGCCGATACCTTACTTCATATAGATTTTATACGTTTCGACACCCTCAAAGAGGGTCTTTTTAAAACAAATATTATTCAAGATAAAAAAATTCTCTTTTCAAGATAGAAAAATACTTGCCTATAATTGCACAGAAACAATATCACCACGAGAAACATTACAAAAATCATACCAATTTGAATTAATTAATGATGAACAATTATGGCTGGCTATGTTAAAAGATAAAAATCTAACTTCTCTCACCTACGAAGAAACTACAGCAGAAGAAATATTCGAAAGAATACAAACCTATTATCCTGTTATGAATGCAACGTATGAAAAATTAATTCTTACTCTAGAAAAACTACAATAACAATATCTTGTTATACATTATAACGTTTTTATACAACCTCTCATTCCTCTACTTTTTAAATAAAAACAAAGCGAGCCCGAATTTCTTCGAGCTCGCTTTGTTTTTTTAGATCCAAACTAAATTAATACATGCCACCCATCCTCCTACGCTTTTCACAAAGCTCTGGCGCGATTAGGGCGCAAATACAAATCATGTTATTAATACATGCCGCCCATACCACCCATTCCTGGGCCAGCAACAGGAGCTGTATCTTTCTTTTCATCCGCATAATCGCAAATGATAGTTTCAGTGGTAATCATCAATGATGCAATAGACGCTGCATTTTGAAGTGCAGTACGTGTTACTTTTGCAGGATCAACAATGCCTTCTGCAATCATATCGACTAGTTGACCAGATTTTGCATCAAAACCTAAATGCTTTTCTGCATTACGTACGCGATCAACAATAACTGAACCTTCAAATCCAGCATTTTGTGCAATAACGCGTAGCGGTTCTTCAAGCGCACGACGAACAATGGCTGCGCCAAAACGTTCATCGCCCACAAGAGTTAACGCATCAATAACAGATTGCGCACGAAGCAATGCTGTTCCACCACCCGCAACAATACCTTCTTCTACTGCTGCACGAGTTGCATGAAGCGCATCTTCTATGCGATCTTTCTTTTCTTTAAGTTCTGTTTCTGTAGCTGCACCAACTTTGATAATTGCAACACCGCCTGAAAGTTTAGCCAAGCGTTCTTGCAATTTTTCTATGTCGTAATCAGATGTGCTGTTTTCCATTTGCATTCTGATATGCGCTACACGACCATCGATTGCTTCTTTAAGACCAGCACCATCAACAATAGTTGTTGAATCTTTAGTGATGATAATTTTCTTAGCAACGCCAAGATCATCAAGTGTAATTTGTTCAAGTTTAATACCAAGTTCATCAGCAACTATTTTCCCACCGGTAACAATTGCAATATCTTCGAGCATTGCTTTACGACGATCACCAAACCCTGGAGCTTTTACCGCTACAACGTTAAGTGTTCCACGAATTTTGTTAACAACAAGTGTTGCTAATGCTTCGCCTTCAATGTCTTCTGCAATAATCAAAAGCTGTCTGCCTGTTTTTGCAACTTGCTCAAGCACAGGAAGAAGCGCCTTCATAGAAGAGATCTTCTTTTCGTGGAGCAAAATAACTGCATCAGACAATTGAGCTTCCATCTTTTCTGAATTATTTACAAAGTAAGGTGACAAATATCCACGGTCAAATTGCATTCCTTCAACCACTTCAAGTTCGTTTTCCATTCCTTTTGCTTCTTCAACGGTAATCACACCGTCGCGACCAACACGGTCCATTGCTTGCGCAATTTGTTGACCAATAATGGTGTCAGAATTTGCAGAGATAGTTGCAACTTGTTCAATACCCTTTTTATCAGATACTGTTTTTGAAGAATTTCTAATTTCAGCAACAACCACTTCTACCGCTTTGTCGATACCGCGCTTTAATTCCATTGGATTAGAACCGGCAGTAACAAACTTATTACCTTCTCTAAAAATTGCTTGCGCTAAAACAGTTGCTGTTGTTGTTCCGTCACCGGCAACATCTGCAGTTTTACTTGCAACTTCACGCACCAACTGTGCTCCCATATTTTCTATAGGGTCTGCTAAGGTAATTTCTTTTGCTACAGTTACACCATCTTTGGTGATTCCAGGAGAACCGAATGATTTATTATAAGCAACGTTACGTCCCCGAGGCCCGAGGGTCACTTTAACCGCATCGGCTAATGCATCAACACCACGACGAATTTTTTCGCGGGCATCAACGCCAAACATAATCTTTTTAGACATTTCTTATCCTTTTGTAAGTATCTTTTATTTACTTTCTAGCACGCCAAGAATATCATCTTCGCGCAACACAAGATGCTTATCATCAACATCGGTACCAGCATATTTACCAAAAAATACCTTGTCGCCAACGTTTACTTTAAGAGCTATAACTTTACCTTGATTGTCTACTCTGCCTTCTCCAACTGCAAGAACTGTGCCTGTTTGGCCCTTTTCTTTTGAGCCTTCAGGAATATATAAACCGCCTTGAGTTTTTTCTTCTGAGCCAAGACGAGCCACAAACAAACGGTCGCCTAACGGACGAAGTTTATCTACCATATGAGCCTCCTTGTATACATGTGTACTATTAAAACAACCGATCTATTAAGTAGCATATTTAAGCTTAAATAGCTATACGATCAAGTTCAAAAGTAAGTATAACTGATAACCACAGGAGTGCAATTTATTTTATAGAAACTGACTCATATTTTATGCATAAATAAGATCAAGAGAGACAAAATAAGCCTTATTTCTAAAGAGTTATAGGCCCATTGTGAAAAGTTAAAATAAAGATATAATAATATATAGAATTTAAAATCATACAAAGAAATGGAGATTTCTATGAAAAAAATATTACTAAGCTTATTCGTGGCTTTATCATTTAGCCAAAACCACACAGCCAATCATGTAATTAAGCAAAAAATATCTCCCTATTTTCTTATTGATGGAATCAACTTAAGCCCGCATGAAATAGAACGCAGACAAAAGCTTTCGCCTAAAGATCAGCTACAAGCTATGATTAAAGACACCCAAGTATTTACAGGGGATCAAAGATCTTTAGCCACAATACAACAAATATTACTTCTCAATAATGCTACTAAAAATCTTTCCTCTCCTGAAGAGCTTGAAAAGGTTCAATATTTTGTAACAGAATTGAAAAGGACATTATGAAAAAAATAGTACTAAGCTTAATCTTGGCTTTGTCATTTGGACAAAACTATGGATTTATCAAACAATTCAATAAAACAATTACTGATCTTATAGAAGACGCGCAAATAGAAGATGCGCAAAATCATCCACGTCAAAATGTTATACCATTAAGACAACAACACCTATTTACAACTCAGCACAATATAACACCAGCACCTAATCTCAATGTAAATGTTGTTAGAAACGAAGATCCTAGAACTGTAGAAGATCGTATAAATGAAAAAGAAAAATGCCTAGCAAAAAGCTGTCATCTAGAAGAACAATTAAAACTTGCCACAATGATTGGTACGATAGTAATAACTAGCTATATCGCTTATAGATTTGTAACAGAACCTAACTAAACAAACTTTCAAAGAGCCTTGCCATAAAAAGCAAGGCTTTTTTATTATCATTTTTTACAAAAAATTATGTAGAGTCTTTAAAAACAACCTATTTTTTAAGGACTTCAAACATGAAAAGTTATCCTTCGCTTACAAGCACATCAATTAAAGAACTAACCGATCATATTTCTATTCTAACCCCTTATGTAGAAGGTTTTCATCTCGATTATATGGATGGACAATTTGTCTCAACATCTACACATAACATTGAACTTATCAATACCATCCGCACCATAACAGCCAAACAATTATGGATTCATATAATGGCAAACAACCCACTTTCCGTTCTTAAACAACTTCAACTTAACCCCAACGATAAAGTTACCTTTCATACAGAAAGCACCCAAGATTATTCCGCTTTTATCGATTACACTCGTGAACATATTCTGCAACCAAGCTTAGCTCTCAACCCTAACACTACACTTCATGCACTTATTAATACGCTCTATACCATCAAACATATCACCATTATGAGCGTTCAACCGGGAGCTTCTGGCCAAAGTTTTTTACCTTCCACCTGGGCTAAACTTAAAGACCTTCAGGCGCTGCGTACCGATCAAGCTCATTATTTTACTATTGCTGTTGATGGCGGAGTGACCCAAAAGAATATTGCTCAATTAGCTGCCTATGGCGTTAATGAAGTAGCTATTTGTTCTGGGATATTTGGAAAGCATGATCCTATAAAAGACATTAAAGAGTTGATGGCTGTTATTGAAAACAGTGCGTATTAATTCAAAAATAATGTTTCTTTTTGAAATTCTCAACCTTAAATCTCACTTCTCAAAAAATACCATTGCATATCAAAACATAAGCTCATTATACTAATAATTATCAAATGTTATCGTGCTTAGGGGAAACAGTCATGACAAATATTAGAAAAATAATTTTAATTCTCTGTGTATTATTTTTACAATCACAAACACTCAATTCTTCAAACAACCATCGCAGACTGATAGCTATCGCCGATGTTATTAATGAAGATTATTCTCAAGCAAAAAAATTCTTTAATGACTCCGTTGCTCTGCCAGGCCCAGATGCAACAATTTTACGTAATGCATTACAAGATGAAAACACACCCATTATTACCAGCAAAGTTATTTTTGATACCTGTTATAATTTTTATGCCTTTTCCCATGCCATGATAGAAAAAGATCTGAATTACCTAGAAAAAAAATACGGAAAATTGATTACTTCTAATAAAAAAGAAACAACAAAAAATCTCTATACCATTACTCATTTCTTATTTAAACAATACAAAGAAACAAAAGAACATATTACAACGCTCATAGAAAGTGGTGAAAAAAACAAACGAACAATTATGAACAAAACGTTATTCTATCTTGCAAAAAACAAATTATCACCAGCAGACTTTGATACCTTACTCAAAACAGTTCACTTGTCTAATGAATGCGTATTACTAGCTCAAGAAATTATCAATTATTACCATGCATTTTCAGCCGAAAAATGGGATGTATATCTAACGCGTAATGGTAACTATGTACTCTTTCCAAAATCATATCCAACAGACACTTTCAGTAAAAAATATCTGTACCTAAAACATATGAAAGAGGAACCCATTATTATTCCAGAATCTGAGGATATCATCATGATGATGGGGTACGAAGGAAGATTATTTGTCTACGATTTAGAACAACTCATTAATGATATTCCTTTTGAACAAAGAAAACCGCTTGACCTATTTATGGTTGGACACGGTGGACTTCCTAATGAAACAGCAAGTTTAAGCGCAGGCCTTTTAGGAGATGATTTTCAACGACTTATTGCAGTACTGGGAAATGGAAACACACACTCATTTTTTTATCTCACCTGCCATGGTGGTGGAATAACTGCAAAAAAAATATGGTTCTCAAATAAAAATCTGAAAAATAGTTCCGATGCTCAGTTTCAAGCTCCCTTTATTACTATTGTATCACCGGCTACGGAGCTCCCTTTTAATATTACATCTCCCTTTTGGATCTATGCCTGGTATGTAGCAATCAATACTACTTCTCTTACACCATGGTTTATTCAAAAAAATATGCGATCCTATGTTCCACTGCCAGATCTTAAAAACTTCTTTTCTCTCATCACCAGCTCTATTCCAAAAGCACTCGATGGCAGCCTTTATAGACCTCTTAAACTGCTCTATTACAATGAGCCATCTATTACTGTTTCACAACTTGCACTCATAAAATTCCCAGGAACTGATTGGTTTAGCCCTCAATTTTTACTAGAAAAAGTACTTGATATCACCAAAACAAAAAGTGCTACTGCTACATTCGAAAATAAATCTATTGAACAAGATCCATCAAAAAAAATAATCGCACTTTCAACACCTATTGTCTACGCACCACTTATTATTCATCAAACAGAAGATCTCAGAATATTACCCCTACTGTCTCAAGACAGTTCATATCAAAACAGTGCAAATCACCAAACTACTTATCTTAAAAAACTGATCATTAAAGATTCTGTCTACCCCACTGCTATTGGTATATTAAAAAATCTCAGTTCTACCAACATTGGACCATGTACCGTTATTCCTTTTGCAAATGCTGCAGAGAAAAAAATGGTACAAATTAAAAAAGATTTTTTTATTGATGAAATAGAAGGTCCTCATGGAAATATCATTGCAAAAAAATTTAGTATTACCTCTGATGGAACATTTTTTACTGATACTAATAATCAATTAATTCACTTTAAGCCAAATACTTTTCAACAAACAAATGACATTTCAAAAAAACTGGAAAGCTCGTTTGATACTGTATATGCATCTGCAAAAAAAACATTTGAAAAAGATAGTAATGGTAATAATAATCAAGAAGCATCTCAAACGGTAGCTCAAAAGATACAAGCTATGAAGAGTATTGAGAATGTGCTTGCAAATAAGCTTTTGAAAATACGGAGTACTAATTAATAAGTCCTTATATTTTTAGGTAACAATCCCTATATTTTCTTTTTTCTAATATCTTTCAGGCCTACGCAGCCATCCTACTTCGCCAAGGCTGCGGCGGGACTGCGCCTTAGCTCAAAAGGGGCGGCGGCGAGGGGTTTGGGTAGTGAGCCAATTAAAGGAGGTTTTCGACTACTCTAAAGCTTCGACGGACAAGAAGGGGAACTCCATACCTGTCCTCCGTAGCGTTGGCGAAGGAGGATGCACGGGGAGCGCCCAAAGACTTTGAAGTAAAATTTAAGAATTGATTACTAAGTAAAAGATAAAATATAAAACAAGAACCCTTATTTCTGTAAAGCCTTATAGATGCCAATAAAAATAAATGTATTTAATAATGAAAAAACAGAAAATACACCATTTTTTAGAGGTGCAATATAAAGCACTATATTTGCAGGAAGATATGGATTCATAACCATACTCATCAAATTAGTACCACCATACATAAGCAACATGGGACAAAAAAGTAATACTAATAAATAGAGAAAAATATTAGCCATATTACCCTTCGTCATATTCCATGATAGACGCAGTGATTCTCGTACTGAATGTTGTGGATATTTAACAAAATCAAAAAATGCAAAAATTAAACGTAAAAAGAAATAGAATAAGGCAAGAACACCGACTACTGCAACAACAACAGCAAGAGGAATTGAAACTTTTACTAACACAATTCCGCATATGAAATAAAATACTCCTATATACAGTAGTATTACTGGTATTAACACCAACATAGAAACAAAATAAAACCATAGTACATGCAAAAGAATGGAACATCCTTCAGTAAACATTGTGAGCCAATGCATTGGGCGCCCCTCATACAGTGCAAGAACATTCCGTAAATATCCAAGATATAAGATATAAACTGCAATAACTAACGCTAAATTAACTACAACCATAATAACGCCTGAAAAAGTCATTACGTTGCTAAAACTCATACCCACAGAAAGCATAGTGGATAAAATAAAAATTATACCAACAGAAGTAAGAACCTCTTTAAAATTTTCTTTAAATAAATTCCACGAATTTTTTAAAACCTGCATGACTGAAATAACTGACATAAGCATCCCTTTCTATACATACGTACATTTTTTAAACAACATACTGCTCATTATATAAAACAGGGGACTTAAACAAAAGATATTTGCTATAAAAGCACGATCCGAAGCTTATTTTTTTAATTTTGTCAGGTACGAAACAAGATAGATCGCGCTCATACTCATAATAAATCCTGGAATTGCTGCGGGCATATCAATACCAGAAAGCGCAAGAATATAACTTTTGCCCAGTATATGCCAACTTGCAGCAACTAAACCACCAAAAACAATCCCTGCAGCTGCACCATACCGATTAATTTTTGTACTATGGAGCGAAAGTAAAACAAGCGGTCCAAAAGAACTACCAAGTCCGGACCATGCATAATAGACCAATTCCTGAATAGTGGTTGAACGGTCAAGGCTGACAAGCATACTTAAACAGCCAATGACTAAAATGCTGATTCTATAAACCCAGACAAGTTCACTATCTGATGCTTGAGGACGGAAACTTTTATGATACAAATCTTCCGCAATAACAGAAACTAGAACCAATACTTGTGCAGCAATAACAGAAAGTGTTGCTCCTGCAACAGCCGACAAAATAATCCCAGTAATCAGTGGAGAAAAAAGGTCTTTTACCATTTCCAAAAATACCAACTCTTTATTGGCCAGCACTTGAGGAAAATATGCTATTCCTATTACACCAACACACCCTGCTGCAGACATCACCAATGCTTGCCAAGAAAGACCAATATATTGAGCCTTCCTCATCTGCTTAACATCTGAAATACCCATAAATTTTGTAATGATATGGGGCATGCCAAAATAACCAACACTCCAGCTAAGCGCAAGAAGTAAAGCATTAAGCAGCCCAACCCACGTACTCGGAATAAAAGATAAAGAAATACCATGTACATCTGCGGCATGTATAATTGATGCCATTCCACCAACTTTTAAAAAAGCTTTACAAGGAACAATTAGAATAACTGCAAGCAAAAAGAGGGCCTGAAAAGAATCGATCCATGCGAGAGCTCTGTAGCCACCCAGCATGGTATAAAAAAACATTGCTACAATTGCGATCATAATTCCATACGTATAAGGAATAGCAAAAAGCGATTCACCTAAATAGCCAAACCCTTTAAGTCCTGCTGCTATATAGACTGCAAAAAAGAAAAAACAGATAAATGCCGTACTGCTACGTAAAAAACCTGAGGTATCAGAAAAACGAGCTTCAAAATATCCCGAAAGTGTTAATGCATTATATTTTTCAGTTGCTTTGCGCAAATTAGGAGCCACATACGACCACGTTGCCCACATACCGCCAATCAGTCCAAAGGCTATCCAAGAACTGACTAAACCATGAGCATACAGTGCTGCAGGAAAAGCCATAAAAAGCCAGTCACTCATATCACTAGCATGGGCAGAAAGAGCAGTTAAAACATAATTCACTGAACGATTGCCTAACATAACCTGGCCATAAGAACTGGGGTTTTTTCTTGTTGTCAGATATGAGACGGCAGCGATAAGCCCAACAACAATAAAATATAGCCCAAATCCGCATAAACTCAGATTCATAGCAAACTCCTCAGATTGAATTAAAATAAAGAAATATACCTGTATGTATCTCATACTTTTGACGAATTGTCATTTTTTATCCATACTGAAAAAAGTCTGTTAGTCGAAAAAAATCCATTACTGATGAGTTAGGTAGATTAAGAATGAATAAGACACGTTCTCAAATTCGTAATATTGCTATTATTGCACACGTTGACCATGGAAAAACAACCCTCGTTGATAAGCTCCTACAACAATCCGGCACGCTTGAACTTAAGATGCAAACGGACCGCGTTATGGACTCCAACGACCTTGAAAGAGAACGTGGAATCACCATTCTTGCAAAAAATACCGGTATTAATTATGGCGATTACCATATTAATATTGTAGACACCCCTGGTCACGCTGACTTTGGTGGTGAAGTTGAACGAACTTTACAAATGGTTGAAGGCTTCTTGCTTCTAGTTGACGCTGCAGAAGGTGTGCTTCCAGGAACACGTTTTGTACTTCAAAAAGCACTTGCTTTAAATCTCAGACCAATCGTTTTTGTTAACAAAATCGACCGTAAAGATGCTGACATAGAAAAAACAGAAGAACTTATTCATGACCTTTTCTTGGACTTAGCAAAAAGAAACGACCAACTTGATTTCACCGTTTTATATGGTTCAGGA
>CAIQNR010000009.1 GCA_903873255.1 uncultured bacterium
CCAATTGGCATTAGTGAGTTTAAAAAACTTATCGAAGGCGACTATCTTTACGTAGATAAAACAGAACTTATCTATGAGCTTATACAAAACAGACAATGCTTTTTATCTCGCCCACGACGCTTTGGCAAAACGCTCTTGCTTTCTACCTTGGAGCAACTTTTTCTTGGAAATAAAGAACTGTTTAAAAAAACCTGGATTGCATCTTCTGATTTTGGCTGGAAACAACATGCCGTAGTACGCCTTAATTTTTCAGGGATGAGGCACTCTTCTGCTGAAAATTTTGATTTTGATCTTGCACGAAGACTTGATGCCATTGCACAAAATTATACCATCTCCATTCAACCTGACCTAACCCCTTCTGCAAAATTTATAGAATTGATCCGTGCACTTTCTCAAAAACATCCTGTAGTTGTACTTATAGATCAATATGATGCACCGCTTACTGCAAACATCACTAACTCCATTCTTTCTGAAACAATTCAACAAAGTATGCAAAGCTTTTTTTTAGCTCTTAAAACTACCGAACGTTACACACATTTTTGCTTGCTGACAGGTAGATACACTGAACTGCTGACGCCCCTTATCAACCTCAAAGATTGTACCATGGATTCCATGGCGGCAGATATTCTTGGCTATACGCAGCACGAACTAGGTTATTATTTTGCTGATTATATCAATCGACTCAGCCAAGCAGAGGGATTATCACTTACTGACACATTTGCAGAACTTAAAAGTTGTTATAATGGCTTTCGCTTTTCCCATAAAGATATAAAAGTTTACAGCCCATTTTCTGTACTGAATGTTCTTGAAAACAAAAAATTTAAAAATTACTGGTTTGGATCGAATGCACCACAATTTTTGATCCCATTACTTACCAATCAGTATAAAATAATTGCAGTTGAATCGCCTATTTCATGTGATATGTATGCACTCAAAACGTGTATCACTTACGAAAACATTCAGCTTAATGCCCTTTTGTATCAAACAGGATATCTTACAATTTCTGACTATAAAAATGGTGAATATTATCTTGGTTTTGCCAACAGTGAAGTTAAAGAAGCTTATGAAACGAGTATTCCTCTTTCAATCAGTAAGCTTAAATGACACAAATAATTATCATTATTGCGAATTTTGGCGATTCTGGCACACTTGAAGCAAATATAAATTACACTCTTTATGATTTAGAAAGGTCAGGAGTTTTATGTCTAAGGTAAGCCTAGAAGATATACAAAAATTACGTAGTGCAACCAGTATGGGTATGCTTGACTGCAAAAAAGCGCTCGAAGAAGCTGGCGGAGATATGGAACGCGCAATTGAATTGTTGCGTAAAAAAGGTGCTTCTGTTGCTGCAAAACGCGGTGACAACCAAACAGCACAAGGTTATGTGCATGCTTATATTCACCCAGGCGCTACTATCGGCGTAATGGTTGAGCTTAACTGCGAAACAGACTTTGTTGCACGTAACGAAGATTTTAAAAAATTAGCTGCGGATCTTTGTATGCATATCGCTGCAATGAAACCACTCTATTTAAACCCAGAAGAAGTTGATGCAACCTGGCTTGAAAAAGAAAAAGCTTTAATGATGGAACAACTTGCAGAAGAAGGCAAAAAACCTGAATTCTTAGGCAAAATCATTGAAGGCAAAGTTCAAAAACTTTATGCAGATGTTTGTTTACTACAACAAAAATTTGTAAAAAATGACAAACTTTCTATTCAAGAACTTGTTAATGAAGTTATTGGTAAAATGGGTGAAAACGTAAAAATTAAACGTTTTGCTCGTTTTGAAATTGGTGCATAATTTTAAGAAATTGGAGCTACTATGGCAGCAATTATTCTTACAGAAGGCATGCTTAACACGCTTGAAGTACCTGTAAACGAAGAAATGACAAAGTGTATCAAACACTTTGAACATGAACTAAGTTCTATTCGTACCGGGCGTGCACACCCTTCTATGGTTGATACAATCAAAGTATCTTGTTATGCAGGCACTACCGAACTACCTTTAAAAAATCTTGCAAATATATCGGTTCCTGATGCTCGTTTGATTATTATTCAACCATGGGATCAGTCAACATTAATGGATATTGAAAGAGCTTTAAAAGAATCTGACTTGGGCGTAGTACCTCAAACAGAAGGTCAATCTATCCGCATAGTGCTTGCTGATATGAGCAGTGCTCGTAGAGATGAACTTAAAAAAATCCTTGCGAAAAAAACTGAAGAATGCCGCGTAAGCATCAGAAATATTCGTAAGAATTTTAATAATGCAATCCGCGATGCTCAAAAAGACAAAGAAATATCTGAAGACTTTGGGAAAAGACTAGAAGATACTTTGCAAAAACTAACAGATAAGTATGTTAAACAAACAGATCAACTTTCTGAAAAAAAAGAAGCTGATCTAAAAGGTTAATATTTATTTAAACTGTTGTTTTACTTTCTTTTACTCTTTGGTACACTAAGAGTCTGAAAATTGTGGCTGGTAAAATATGCGGGCCGTTAGCTCAATTGGTAGAGCATCAGACTCTTAATCTGCAGGTTGTTGGTTCGATTCCAACACGGCCCACCAGAAAAATCGTGCGAGTATGGCGAAATTGGTAGACGCGCTGGACTTAGGATCCAGTTCCTTACGGAGTGGGGGTTCGAGTCCCTCTACTCGCACCAAATTTTCAAAAGGAGTAGTAGAATGTCGCAAGTGCAATCACCGGCCTTTTCGTTGCGTGATAGTGGTCCGCAATTCAGTTCTGCAACCGTGGTAATCCCTTCAGATTACGTCAGACTCTTGTATGAAGAAGCATCAGATACACAAAAGACGCATATCCATACTCATGGATTTTCGCGCGGAGATACACCTCTTTCATACATTCAAAAAAACTTTCAGCCCCATCTGATCGAACACATCAAAGAATTCCTTTTTAAATACTTTGTCATCAATTCTTTTTATGAAGAATTACACCGCAAGAAGATTTTTTTAGCTGGAGAACCATTACTACAAGATGTAAATACAACCCCTACTAATGATCTTTCTTATACCTTCTCACTTACCCTAGCTCAACCAATTGCACTCCATGGATGGAAACGCCTTCCGTTTAAAGCCCCCAAACGAAAAAACTATAAAGACCTTGATCGGCAAGTTGAAAATTTTTTGAAAGATGAAGAATTATTCAAAAAAAAAGCTCCTATTAATGTTATAAGTATTGGCGATTGGGTTAACTTTACTGTTTTACTTTTAAATAAATGGAAAGAACCTATTTTCCCTTTTCACAAAGAAAATCTCTGGATTAAAATTGGCTCAGAAGAAGCGGATATCCCCTTTCAAAGTCTCTTTCTTCATAAACTTATTGGCGAAAAATTTATTACCAATGATGAGTGTATTCAAGAATATTTTAGCACCCATCTTGATACAAATTACACGTTTTTAATCGAAATAGCTGACGTTTTACATCAATCTTATTTTTGCATTGAGCACTTTAAAAAGCATTTTCGCATTAAAACTGTCAAAGAAATTCACCAAAAACTTGTTGAGGTGTTTTCTTATCGCAATGATATTTCTCAACGGCGTGCAACAGCAGAAGAAACCTTAAAATTACTTCTGGCTCGTCACCCATTTTCTGTACCTCCTCACCTTATTTTACGCCAACAAAAAACTATTTTAGATATCATTGCGCAGTCACCTGATTACCAAGTATATAAAATGCAGCCCGATTTTAATTATAAAACGCGCATGCTTGCAGAACGCCAAATGCGTGAAAATATGCTTATTAATCAACTTGCTATCCATGAAGGAATAGACGTAACCAATGCCGACATCAAAGGATATCTTAATCTCAGCAATCGCCAAAGAACTGCAGAATTTATCTACTTTGAACCCCCAGCAACAAAGTTTTTAGGGCATGAAAGTCCAATTTCTACTACACTACTAACATTAAGTTGTTTAAAAGAAAAAACCTTGAATCATGCGATTCATCATTTGACACGGAATAGATCAGGAATATGAGCTCATCATCCATACACTCCGTCATTATCATTGGCGGAGGACCAGCAGGACTCACTGCAGGTATTTACACGTCTCGTGCATTTTTACATCCACTTATCTTCCAAGGCAAAAAACCTGGCGGACAGCTAATGGGAACCTCATTTGTAGAAAATTGGCCTGGTACCAAAAGTATTATGGGTCCAAAGCTTATGATTGATATGCAAGAGCAAGTCAAAGAACTCGGCGGCAAGCTGATTGATGAGACCATTATATCAGTTGATTTTAACACACAGCCCTTTACTATCACCTCAACAAAACAAACCTACCAAGCACATAGTATTATTATTGCTACAGGATCATCGCCAAACACCCTAGGATGCCCAGGAGAAACGGAATATTGGGGAAAAGGTGTTACCACGTGTGCCATTTGCGATGGCGCATTTTACCCCAATAAAAAGGTCGTTATTGTCGGCGGCGGCGATACGGCAATGGAATCTGCCTCATTTATGTCAAAATACACTCAAGATATAACCATCGTACACATTTTGGATAAGCTAACTGCATCTCCCATTATGCAAAAACGAGTCCTCGAATCCTCAACAAATACCTTTATTTACTCCAGCACTGTTAAGGAAATTAAAGGAGATAGTACTCGAGTTACTAGTTTAATTATAGAAAATATCATCACCAAAGAAACTACTGAAATTCCTGCTGATGTACTTTTTTTAGCTATCGGAAATAAGCCTAATACAGCACCATTTCAAGACCAATTACCCCTTGACAAAATGGGGTACATTTCTAGCACAAATGGTACTCAAACTTCTATACCCGGTATCTTTGTTGCAGGCGATGTAGCGGACTATAAATATAAGCAAGCTGTGGTTTCTGCCGGTGCAGGCTGCATGGCGGCACTTGATGCTCAACGATACCTCGAGCACAAAGGCCTTATATAACGATGGTTAAAATTTGAAAAAAAAGAAAATTGGTCTAAACTGTTTACGTAACTCAAATCATCAAGATTCTTGTAAGGACTAAGTATGTCAGTAACATTCTTCAGAAAAAGTAAGAAAAAAAGAAACAGAAAACATGGTTTTCTTAAGCGTATGGCGACACGTCAAGGCAGAAAAATCATCAACCGTAGACGCGCAAAAGGTCGTGCTCGTTTAGCTGTTCGTGCATAATTGAAACATAGTATGTCGCACACAGCGAAGAACATTTCATCATTCACGCAGCAAGATGTTGCATATCTACTAAAAAATGCTCATGTAAAAGCCCGGATCCCGGGCTTACGTGTTTTAATGGCACCTGCTCTTCAAGAGCATGGGCGCATCTTAGTGGTGACACCTCGTCACAGTGGAAATTCGGTCAAACGTAATCTCATCAGAAGAAGACTCAAATCACTCTTTCATCAAGAACAGTTCTCTGCACATAAATATGATTGCGTGGTACTTGTAAAAAAAGAAGGCATTGCAACCTCCTTTGAAGATCTCAAGCAATTACTTACCAAAGCGTTTGTAGCAATTCACAATGAGCAAATTCCTGTAAATCCCGTATCCCCCTCATGAAGCAATCATCACTTCATCAATCTATTGCCCAAACACTTCGATCTTTACGTTTTTTTTTAATGGGGTCTTCAAACTGCCGATTTCAAATTGGCTGTATCGATTTTGTAACTGATCAATTTTTAAAAAATAATTTTTTTATTGCCTGTAAAAATAGCATATTCAGAATACTTTCATGCAACCCCTTTACAAAAATATAATGACTATGCAACTATAAAAGCTGATTTTCTTCTTTTCAAAAAAAGGAGTCCTCATGAAAAGAAGCATGAAAACAGCATTTTTACTTTTATCTGTTATTCCTCTGCAAGGAGCCTTGCAAACACGGCTTCCCGACAACTTCTATCTTTTTGATAGTACCGGTCAAAACAAACTACTTGATACCTCAATACGACCACGCACATTTACTATTATAGTAGGTAACACACCAACATCCCCCGCAAAAAATCAACCATCCTATCAGCAACTTACCTCTCTCATCTCAACAACCCCTGCTATCCCAACTGGTTTTATTGCAAGCCTCCCCGTCTCTGGAAAAGATGTTGCACTTTATTTTGATTGGGAAGATAAAGTCGGATTTAAAAATATTCGTGATTTTGGTGGAATCTTTGCAAAAGGAATTCAAGAACTTATTAACTCTTTTGATGTACCTTGCATTATCATTTCTTTTGGACGTGCAGGACTTTTGGTCAACAACGCTTCACAACAATGGAATACACCTTCCATTATCAATCCGCTTCCAACTCTGATTCAAGTAGGAACTCCAGTTCCAGGACCAGCAAATCAATATAGGGATCTTCTTCCAAACCCAGCCGGCATTTCTCGCCTCTACTGTTTCTATAGCAAACAACCATTTGTAGTAGATCAACCAACACTTCATCCTACCTATCAACCGCTCTATAATCGAATTCCTAATCTGTCTGTTTACACCCTATTGGTGTTAATCAATAACAAACAACCACTACAAAGTGATCTGCTTAACCAACTACTAACACAAAATTTAATTGGATATTGTAACACTGCACAAACTCAATATGTAGCTAACAAAAATCTTTTTATAAACTTAAGCACCATAAAACCAGAGATTAATGGCATCATAGCAATTGCTAATCCAACCATAGGTAATACCACTGCGCAAGGCACACAAGAAGTAGCACGTAGCGCTATGATTGTACAAAACCTAACTACCACTCTTGGACGGGACATAGCACTTGATATTGATCAAGGTCAATTCCTAAGAAACAGTTACCGATTCCAAGGGTCATCAAAATAAAGAGTTCCAAAAAAACTCCACAATTATTTACCCTGATTAATAAGTCGAATTGCAGCAACTTGTTTTTGCAGTTTTTCTTTTTCAATAAGCCTTTTTTTCTGTTCACCCTCAATCTTCTTCAACTCCACTGCTCTCTTTTCTTCTGACTCTTTTAGCTCATGAATCTTTTTTAGAAGTTTTTCTTTTTTACTAACATCACTCATATCTAATGCCTTCAAGGAATCCAACTCCTCTTTAATTTTTGGCGTAATATTTTTTGATTGCAACTCTTTTTTTCTAGTGTCTAACTTTTCACCACTTACTGTACTAAGATCTTTATCCATCAATGAGTTATTCCAAAAGAAAGAAAACCAATCTCCCCAATTTTTTTCAGAATCCTCTGCTTGCTCAGGCTTTGGTTCTGTTTCTGTTACTTTTGTCTCATTTCGTAATGAAAATGGATGCATATTTGTTCGCTTAACAACAGGATTTTCTTCAATCCCTTGTGGATCAGGCGCTACTTTAACTTCTGGTTTAACAACTTGCCCTTCTTTTAACTGATTCAATTTCACCAATGCATCATATGCCGCTTTTTTTACTTTAAAATTCTTTGATTTTGCTTTTAATGTATTCATTTTTTTCTCTAAAGCAAAAATTTCATCGCTAGACTGTATATCACTCAATTGTAGGCGATCGATTTGATTATTTAAACTTTCTAGTTGTTGATATTCATTTTCTATTTCTAATTTTTCATACTCAGCAACACGTGTTCGTTCATTGGCTTTAAATGGATTATATTTTTGTAATAAATTTTGCGTACCCCTAGAAATCCATCTCAACCAATTAGCACTTCCCTCATCTTTAGTTATACCACGAGCACCTACATACTTTGCTGCTCTAAGTGAAGGACTATACATTAATGCATATTTAAAATCACGCCCCCATGTATTTGCAGTATCTAATGCTTTTGCCTGATTTTTTGTTTGCTTTTCTAATGTTGCAAACATTGTGCTATCTACATCCGGTGACCATGTCGGATACACTTTTGCAATATCAATCGCTTTACCCAACTGATCCATCTGTTTATTTCTATGAGCAAGGCCTACAGAACCGTACAACCCCGCCTCCGCTACCTTAGCCTCTTTTTCTGCATTTGGAATATCTTCTAAATATAAATCTCTAATCGTACGATAATCACCCTTTACCTCTGCTTTTCGTAAATTCAATTTTGCTAAACCTAAATCTGCCTGTGCATTTGCATGTTGCACTGCAACTTTTCGCAATGCCATTGTTTCTGCATCTTGACTACTCCAATTGGGATCATAATCAGGGAAGAGAGATTTTAAAGTGCCATAATTTTCATAATTCTGTTTAAAATTTTCATTCTCTTGCTGCATAAGCTGTTGTGCTATTTGCGACACTTCCTCTTGTGATATTTGAGGGTGTTGAGCAATCAATTGCAAAAGATTTTTCTGAACATTTTTTTCAAATATTGGCACCATAAAATCCGTTGACTGCGTTGCTTCTATAGTTTTGAAATTTTTAACTAAATCTCCTTGATTCAAATGAAAATCTTCAAGTTGATTTAACATTTTAAGATACCGAGGATCATTGGTAATAGTATCAAATTTTTTAAACGCATCTTTTCGTTCTTTAAGCTTTACTTTAAGATCTTTAACCGAGTCAGCATTTGCCTTTTTTGCCTCAGGACTTCTTAAGAAATCTTCAACATTACGTTCTGTATAGGTAATTTTTCCACCTGGAACCGTATAAGGATTAATAGCAGCGCCTTTGATAGCAGCTACTTGATTGTATTCTTTTGCAATTAATGGATTACTATAAAGCTCTTGAGCTTTCGCTTTAGCTTCTTGCTCTCTTTGATTTGCAAGTTGAAAAAAAGTTCGATTATCAAGCTGAGCATAATCTTTTAAAGAATTATATTGAGACAAATCGGCCGCAACACTACTTTTAGTACTTGCAACAAGCATTAACCCCAAAATAAGCCTACCCTTAAAATTCTTCATGCTCATTTCTCCAAAATTATTATACTTCATACTATTATAATAATTCAAATTGAATAAGCTTTTCAAGAGTTGTTGTAAAATAATAGACAATTACTGACAGAGCTGTATTTCAAAAAGGGTATTTCTTCTAATAACTTATTTCTTTATCCCCACTGATATTGCCATACACTTTAAGTTTAAAAAGCAACCGCACCATTATTTTTAAACCTAGGGCTTTGCTAGTAGTACAAACTCTTCATTTTACGCAAAAAAAGCCCTGCTTTTTACAGCAAGGCTTTTTGAGTATTTATAAAAATTCTATTTTATTTTTAAGATAAGGGTTATTATTTTGATTCGGGTTTTTTACTACTTAACCCATTGAATACATATTTTCCACCAAACCATACCACCCCCAAAAAAGCAGTTACTTTTGCACAGTCCATACTCAATCCAATCGGATTTACTAGCGAATTTGGATTTGCTGTCCAATCTGGAAGGATACGCTGCATTGGCAAACAAGCTACCCCTGTAAATAATGCTGCTTTAGAAATATCTGCATATTCTGAAGATACTGTTAAATCAACCACTTTTGAAATAGGTTTACAGACAGCCTCATATGAAGAACGGACCATAACTCCTGCAACTGCTAAAGTTACCAATCCATTTAAAGCTTGCGAAAATGTGGCAGGTGCATCTATTTGATAATTATTATTAATACTTGTAAGTATTACGGCACTACCAGCTAAAGTACCAAGGGAAATAGCAACAGGAGTAATAGAACTATTTTTCACCTTCTCTCCAAAGCTTCGTAATGCAGTAGAACTCTGTACAGTAGAAGTAGCTCCAAAAAAACATATTGCTATAAGTAACTTTTTCATAGATCGCCTCGCATTTAAAAATTTTAAAAATCCATATAGAAATTTTAACATCTTTCATACACATGTCAAATGGTGCTACTAGAGGGCAAAAAGGCCTTTAAACTCAATAACTATGAAACCTGATTAATTGCATAAAAAAAGGGGCGATTTTTTCGCCCCTTATAGCTCAATCTACAAAAATAATCGTTATAAAAGTTCCCCAGCAAGTTTACTGAGTTCACTTCGTTCGCTTGTTTCTAAGAACACAGTGCTAAACAAAGATTCACCTTTAAAACGATCGGTGGCAATAACCAAGCCGTTACTACTAAAATCGAGGTAGGGAGAATCGATCTGATAGGGATCTCCACACAGCACTATTTTAGAGCCTTGGCCTACGCGACTAATGAGCGTTTTAACTTCGTGCGGGCTTAAATTTTGCACTTCATCAATTAAAATGTATTGATATGGAATCGATCTTCCACGCATATAGGTAATGGCTTCCAAACTCAATTTCCCGTTGTGCATCATATCTTCAACGGTCATCAGCCTTCTTTTGCCACCCGCACCATTGCGCTTATCTTTTTTACCTTTTTTATTTTGATCTGACTGCTGACGTTCATCTTCATACCCATTATCTTGCCTCAACTCTTGAACATGCTGTGCTATAGAAGCTGAGTGAACAATTACCTCGATATTGTCATAAATTGGTTGCATCCAGGTATGTAACTTTTCTTGCAAATCACCGGGCAAATAACCAATATCTGGACCTAATGGAATAACCGGACGAGATACCAGCATCTTCTGATACACATCGGTCATAAGTACGGCATGGAGACCTGCAAGCAATGCTAAGAATGTTTTTCCTGTTCCTGCTGGCCCCAGTAATGTGACAAATTCAAGGGCGGGATCAAACAGCGCATCAAGGGCCATAAGTTGTTGTGGATTTTTTGCTTCTATTGGCCATGCAAGACGGGGCATAACAACTTCTTTGAAGTCTCTATTGCCGGCCGCTATATACCGAAACAAACGATAATTAAATGAGTTATGCTGACTTTCTACCAACACATATTCATTTTTTGTGAGCAATTTATCTTTCGCCAAATCACGAAGAGCATCAGGAAATTCTTGTTTAAGTTGTACCGCAGGAACCTGTAAACTAATCCATCCCTTATAAAAGGTATCTTCAGGAACATACCCCTTAAGATAATCTTCCGATTCCATTCCCAACACATCTGCTTTAACGCGCGCATTTAAATCTTTAGATATAAATTTAACTTCATATCCTTCATTTTTATAGGCAAGCGCTGTTAGCAAAATCTGATTGTCAATAACATCAACTTTAAGAACGGGATGGGAAGGGAAGGATTCAGGCGTAAACAAAATTTTGAGCGTTCCGCCATTATCAAGAAGAACTCCTTCACTAAGTGAACCTTTAAGGCGAAGGTCATCAAGATAGCGAACCGTTTCCCGAGCATTTTTACCGCGACCAGAACTTTCTCGTTTAAATTGCTCAAGTTCTTCCAGCACCATAATGGGAATACCCACAAGAGCACCGGAAAAACTAAACATTGCACGTGGATCGTGCAACAGAACGTTGGTATCCAAAACGTATAATTTTTTTAATGGAGGCGTTGGCAATGACATAATCCCTCCTGAGCAGAGTTAAAATGTTAAACAATTACTAATCAGATCGCATCGTATCATGATCAGCAATTGAGAAACAACGCTCTAAAAAAAATGTTAATATGTTGCCAACAAATTATACATACCCTTATCTTTTAATCCTTTTGCAATTCTTAGTATTTCCGCCTGATCATAGTTACCAAGCAAGGAAGGATCGTTATCAAGCAAAAGGGTAATCAATTCTACTTCTTGATCAATCACCAAATGCATAAAGGTAATTTGTGAGGGTTTTGCACCGTGTTCAATAAAGAAATCAAAAATATTTTCAATAGTTCTGTCATCATAGGATGAATATTCATGTCCCCATTTTGCACAAGCATCATCAAATAACTGTGTCAATTTTCCATGAGAAAATTCGTTAGAGTAGCCTCTCAAAAGAGAGAGATATTCTTTTTTATTATCACTATGCAAAGCCTTGTCTAATTTTTTTTCTACCTCGTGTAATCCGTTTTTTTGTTTTTTTTGATCATTGTTTGTACCACTTACCGATCTTGAAGTTGCTGCTGCAACACCCTGCTTCATGGCGTTTCCCATGGCAGTGTTACTTGGCCTACCTGGTGCAAATGCATTGATTTCAGAACCACCAACAACTAATGTCACGCATAGTATTCCGTATATTTTTTTCATAGCTCGTACCTTTCATATAAAAATAAGCTTATTTTTAAAAATGCTAGGATACTGCAAAAAAGAGATTCTTACTATTTTGGAATATGCCTTTTTTTTAGCTTTATGCTACACTTCACCTCTATGTTACTAAATGTAAAATTCATCCGTATCAATCAAAGGAACGAATATGAGCGCAGACAAAAAAAATCTTTCATCTTCATACACCCTAGAGCAATTACGTCATTCAACTGCTCATCTTATTGCACATGCAGTGCTTGAGCTTTTTCCTGACACACAATTGACAATCGGACCTGCAACAACGGATGGGTTCTTTTATGATTTTCTTCCAACACGCAATTTTAAATTAGAAGATTTGCCAAGTATTGAAGCCAAAATGCACGAAATTGCAAAGCGCAATCTTGGTATTGAACATACCCAAATGTCTAAAGAAGAAGCTCGTAAGCTCTTTAAAGATAATAGATTTAAGCTTGAACTTATCGATGGTATTCCGGGAGAAACAGTTGGCATAGCAACACAAGGTGATTTTGTAGACCTTTGTAAAGGTGGCCACGTTGCATCTACTGGACAAATACAATTCTTTAAATTAAATGCCATTTCAGGCTCCTATTGGCGCGCTGACAAAACCAATACCGCACTGCAACGTATTAGCGGGACTGCTTTTTTTAGCAAAGAAGATTTAGAAATGTATGAACAAAAAAAAGAAGCCGCTATTTTGTATGATCACCGCAAAATTGGTAAGCAACTCGACTACTTCTCATTTCATGACGAAGGCGTTGGATTCCCCTTTTTCCACCACAAAGGAAAGATCGTTTTAAACGCGCTGCGCCACTTTATGCGCTCAACACTTCAAGATGCTCACTACTGTGAAATAGAAACACCTGCAATGCTTTCTGACGAACTTTGGCGCTGTTCAGGTCACTACGAATTTTATAGAAATAACATGTATTTTTCTAACATCGACGAAAAAAATTACGCCGTAAAACCAATGAACTGCCCTGGTTCAATCTTAATTTATAAAGAACGCCCACGCTCATATCGAGAACTTCCTTTACGTTTAATGGAATTTGGCAAGGTACACCGCCACGAACTTTCTGGTGTACTCCATGGTCTTTTTAGAGTCCGTGCATTCACCATCGACGATACCCATATTTACTGCACCCTTGATCAAATCGAGCAAGAAATTGTAAAAAATATCGGCATCGTCACTAAAGTAATGAAAAAATGCGGTATTGACACCCTCCAAATATTTCTTTCTACCCGCCCCGAAAAAGCAATGGGCTCTGATGAAATGTGGACTGCTGCAATCGATGGTCTTAAAAATGCCCTTGATAAAGCAGGGCTCCCTTACACTATTGCAGAAGGTGATGGAGCTTTTTATGGGCCTAAAATTGAATTTAAGTTTACCGATTCTATGGACAGAGTTTGGACATGCGGAACCATTCAACTTGATTTCTTCCAACCAGAAAACTTCAACCTTCAATACGTTTCTTCAGATGGATCTTTAAAGCGTCCTGTGATTTTACATCAAGCAATTTACGGATCGCTTGAACGCTTTTTTGGTGTACTTCTTGAACATTACAAGGGACACTTACCTTTCTGGCTTTCTCCTGTACAGGCGCGTATTTTAACCATTTCTGAAGAACAGAAGCCAACTGCTTTGGCTCTTTTTGAATCACTTAAAAAACATCTCCGAATTGAACTTGATACATCATCGGAAACTCTTGCATCACAAATTAAAGATGCGCAATTACATAAGATTCCATGGATGATCATTATAGGTAAAAAAGAAGTAGAAAATAATACAATTACTTTGCGCCATGTTGATGGAAAACAAGAATTTGGTATCACTAAAGAAATACTTATTGACCGCATCCAGCAATTAAATGCATAAGTATAAATAAAATTTCCTTAGGATATTTTTTTATTTTTTTTCTAAAAAATGTAACAGGATTGTTGACTTTGTTTTTATCAAACTTGTATTATTACTATTGTAATCATCTGTGAAGTACAGAAAGAAATAGAAGCAAAATCACTCCAAAAGAAGGGAGAGACCATGGCAGTAAAAAAAGCTGCGAAACGCAAAGCTGCTCCAAAACGCAGAGTTGCAAAGAAAGCTGTAAAAAAAACAGCTAAAAAAAGAGTAGCAAAACGCAAAGCTGCTCCAAAGCGTAGAGTCGCAAAGAAAGCTGTAAAAAGAA
>CAIQNR010000010.1 GCA_903873255.1 uncultured bacterium
ATCTATTGCCAAAGATACTTATGTAGATGCTGATGGTTCAATTAACAAACAAAACGTTGCTATTGCTGCAACTGTTGTTGTTGTAACCGCTGTAGTTACTGTTGCTGCTTACAAGTACATCAAGAACAAAAAAAGAAAAAATAAGTAATCTACTTAATTGTCTCGATACATTTACCTAACGGTAAGTACTCGACATAAGCGGAATTATTTAAAGGGCGCCTACAATTATTGTATGTGCCCTTTTTTTGTATCTATATTCACCGATAACAAATAATTTCATGCTGATTTTCGCGCGGCCCCTTGCACATTCTAACCGACTTACATCCAGCTTTCAGCAGCGCTTTTAGACTTGCATTATTTGAAACATCTACACGTGCAGTAAATTCTGTTATCTGTTTATTTTTTGAAAAATAATCTGAACGAACCAAAGCAAAAGCATCTTGAAATAATCCCTTGCCCCAATAATCTTCATGCATCCATGTATACAGTTGGCCTCGATGTTCAATAGAACGAATCTCTATTGAACCAATCAAATGATCCTGTGATTTTTCAAAAATACCATATAAAAATGTCTTACCTTCTTTTTGCTTTTTGAGCTGACAATGCAAATACTCAAATTCATTCCACAACGAAGAAACACCTAATATTTTTTGAACTGTTGTAGAAAACATATCAAGATAATCTTGTACATACTCTGTAGAAAGCTCTTTTACATAAACACGATCTGCAACCAAAATATTCACTGATGATATTCCAAAATTTTATGGTTTTGAAATTTTTATAGTCACCGTCTGAGAATTAAGTGGACATGTTGCCACTAACCGCTTGCATGGTATTTTTGTACCATATGCAGGAGCAAACCAACCCGAAACTACTTCAAACTTTAAATCTTCTGACTTCATTATCAAAAGGGTTTTATTGCGATACATAAGTTTGCACTGTTTATCATCAAGCAATGGTTCAATCTCTGGTGCTAAAGTAAAATTCCATATACTCATACAGCCTTGTGTTGGAGTCTCTTCCCATGAATCTTCAATAACAACAGAGCCTTGCGCCTCATCTACATGAACAGAACGAGATGCAGCAATACTATAAAGGTGATGTCTCACCTTCCACATTGAGTCAGTCATACTTTTTTCTGGAATATCTAATACAAAAAGTGATGCCTCACTAAACATAACCGGCTCAACATCTTGTATAAAAAAACTATTATGAACTTGTGCAGATCTAAAGATATTTCGCCATACAGATGAAGGAGTGTAGACATAAGAACCTGGATCAACAATCACAGGTATCCCTTTATATGCAACCGTTACACTTCCAATATCATTATGAAAATGGCCTGATGGTTGTTCTTTTGTATAAGAATGATGGCGCAATGTTACATGCCAATCTTCAGATTTATGAATAGAAAGACCAAATTTTTTAAATATATGATCTTGCGTTGTACGCTGAGTTTTCATAGATGCTAAAAGCGAAGGGGTAATACTATAATGCAAAATCTTCCCAGAATCATCATCACCTATTTTTACAAGACCCACACCATCAACAGTTGCCCAATCTATAAAAGAAAACATGCGTTGTAATTTTTCTAATGCTTCTTTAGGAAATATAAATCCTGATTCTTGAGATAAAACATAAAAATGATAAAAAATTTCTGTGACTAAACAATGGTATTTTGTAGAACCTTCATAATCGGTACCTTCTTCAAATACTTGTTTTTCAAACTCTTTTAAAAGTTCTTTATAACACCATTCATGCTTTTTATTAACACCTTTAAGATCTTGAAAAAACCATGTTACATAAAAATATCCAATCAAATCTGAAAGATAATGATTGGATGTAACTCCAAAAACTTCCCAATTATGCTCTAAATAATGCATATGATCATATAATGAACAAACAAATCGTTCCCAAAATTCTGGAGCTATATCGTCTGATGTTTTAAAAAAATGGAATGCCCATACCCAATTAAGAGCCCGAATGCCAACATCCATAGGACACACCCAATTTGGTCCTAATAAAAAAGGATTTTCCTCAAGAAAATCACTCACATGTTGCACAAATGAACGTGCATACAAAGAATCATTGCCTCTTTGATATGCTGCGCCCATAACAAACAAATGCTGAAATCGAGAAAGTTCCCAAGGAACTTTAATATCTTTTGTCAGACGATCTGTAAGGCCAGACTGAATAATAACATCTTTATAAAACATACGTTTATCAAAAAGATAATCTGCATCTGGATGTTGATAGCGCAATCTAAAATCACTATGCCAAGGAATACTAATAAGACATTGTTCACGTGACCCTAAAATATCAAAACAATTATGTGCAAATGCATCTGCTTGACGCATAAGTGCTTTTGTATCTTCTAATTCTTCTTTATAAATATCAGAAATAATAACAAATGAACGCTGTGTAAGAGATTCTAAAAACACAGAGAAATTTGGATTTTTTGCTTTTACAGAAATCGAACACCAAGTATGCGAAGCCTTTTTTTGATCTGCCTGATAACGAGCATACTGCTCAAAATACGATGTTTGAACTCTATGAGTTATTACTTCTAGTGCTTTGCGCGGTCCAAGTTCTTGAGCTCTTCGCATATAATGAGGAATTCTTGCAATCTTCATGTACAACCTTTTTTTTTACTACACTTGTAATCTTTTATATCTATAGAACAGTAACCTAACTTAATTTCGATCCATTAGGAACTGGAGATGCAGGGCGAATAGGTATAATGCAATTTTCATCATTTTTTGCTATCAGCATCATTCCCTGAGATTCCTCTCCCATCATTTTTCTTGGTTTAAGATTTACCACAAAAATTGCTTGTGTTCCTTGAAGCATTTCAGGAGTAAGCATTGGCCGAACCCCAGAAAAAATTTGTCTCATTCCAAGATCACCAAAATCAACTTGTGATTTTACCAATTTATCTGATCCATCTACGCTTTGGCAACTCACAATGGTTCCAACTCTAATATCAACTTTTATAACATCATCTATAGTAATTGATGTATCTTTTTTTATTTCTTCAACAAATGGATTCATTGTTTCCTCGCTCGGTTCTGGTTTTTTAAAAAGTGCATCACCTTGTTGAATAACAAAGCGCATATCCCAACAAACATTTTCTAACACTTGTACATAATTTTTATCAAAAACAATGCTTTTTATTCCAAGTCGTTCAAGTAACTCTTCCATTTTATGAGGCATAACTGGCCACAAAAGTAAGGCTATTGCATATAAACTATGGCATGTAGCACTGATCACCGTTGCAAAACGCTCTTTATCTGTTTTTACTAATTTCCATGGTTCAAGTGCATGGAAATAACTATTTACCGCATTAATGTATTTCCAAAGATGTGAATACGCCATATGAAAATAGCCACGATCCATTTCATAGACCATTAATTGCAATGTTTCTTGTAATTTTTTTTGAAGATCAAGTTCTTCTTGCTTCCATTGACCTGGCAATACTTCTACCATGCCATTTTTTTCTGCAAGTACACTCATCCGTTGAAGTAAATTTCCAACATCATTTGCCAAATCAGAAGTAATTCGTTGCTCTAGATCAGCGGTACTAAATTGCCCATCTTGCGTAATTGCAAGTTGCTTAATCAAATAATAACGTACGGCATCAGCACCATACTCTTTAGAAAGCACAAGTGGGTCAATACTATTACCCAAAGATTTTGACATTTTTTGTTCACCAACTTTAATCCATCCATGAACAAGAAGTTGCTCAGGCAATGGCAAGTTGCTTGCCATTAAAAATGCCGGCCAATACACTGCATGAAATCTAATGATATCTTTACCGAGTATTTGTAAATTCGCAGGCCACCATGCAGCAAATTCTGCTTCACGATCCTTCTGGCCATAACCAACACCTGTAATATAATTATTAAGCGCATCTGCCCATACATAAGTAACATGCTGAGAGTCATAAGGAAAAGGAACTCCCCAAGACAATGTTGTACGAGAAATACTTAAATCTTGAAGCCCCGACTGCACAAACGCCACCACTTCTGCCATGCGTTCTTTTGGGGTAATAAAATTAGGATTATTTTTGTAAAAATCTAAAAGCGCTTGCTGATACTTTGCTAATTTAAAGAAATAACATTCCTCTGAAACCCATTCTGTTGGGCGTTGACACGATACACAAGGAGGATTTTTTTCACCAACTTCAAAATCTTTTTCGGTCAAATAGGTCTCACAGGGAGTACAATACCACCCCTCATAAGCACCTTTATAAATATCACCTTTTTCTTGAAGATTGGTTATCCATTGCTGAATTGCCTGTATATGATAAGCATCTGTTGTTCTAATAAAACGAGAATAATCAATTTCATAAACTTTCCAAAGATCTTTATAACCAGGGATAAAGCCATCCACAAATACCTGTGGGGTTTTACCAACCTTTTCAGCAGCTTGTGCAACTTTTTGCCCAAACTCATCCGTTCCTGTTAAAAAAAAGACTGATTCACCTAAAATTTTATGCCAACGAGCCGCAACATCTGCCAAAACTGTGGAGTACAAAGTTCCAAGATGAGGAGTTGCTGTTGCATAATAAATAGGTGTTGTAACATAAAAAGTTTGGTTTTTATCCATAATTAAAGATCCTAGACTAGCGATTGAAAAGTTGAAGGTTAGTATAACTCAAAAAAACTTTTTTTCACCAAAAACAAATTTAAGCTCTTAGTAAAATTGCAGACTTTGACAAAAAAATTAAAAATGTATAATTTCTATTAAAGAATTAAATTATATAAAACATAAGAGGATTTAATCTCAATGAAATCAAAATTTTTAACACTTTTTCTGTTTTTTATAACTCATACAGCATGCTCAGATCTTCAAATGGGCAGACTTTTCTCCACACATTTTAATAGTGACTTCAGCCTAGAATTACCCAATTTTGAACAATTCAAAGCGAGTACAGCAATATTTATTCAACAAGCAAAAGATCCAGAATTACGCTTAATTATTAATGAATTAGGAACAGAAAATCCATCAATACAAACTGATGCTCCAAGAAAAATAAAAAAAAGTTTTAGAATACCTACACTAATCAATCGTCAGACTATTTCTCATACACGTGAACGTAATTTTTTCTGTCCTGTACAACAATGCCATAAAAAATATCTTTCTAATGGAGTAATTCTAAGTCATTTAAAGAAAAACCATACCCCTGATGAACTCTCTGATGTAGAAGCTCGAGCAGATATAGCACAACATATTAGAAACCAGCAGCCAGGATCTCAAAAAAAAGTTCTTGCAGGGGAATTAACAAAACTCGAAGCATCAATGAATTCGTCCTTACAGCAATTATATTATTAATTAATAAAACTAATGGAAGCTATTTTAATGAAATTTAAATTTTTATCATTCACACTACTTTTTTTAACTTGTATTAATGTATATTCAGCAGAAGAATTACAAACCAAAGAACTACTTGGGGTTGACAAAGACGCTTTAATAGGACTTTTATCATTATCGCAACCTTATCAGCATAAGAATGCCCCACAAAAAGCATCCCATATTTATCCATGTCCTCAATGCGATAAAATTTTCCCATCTCAAGCTAAAGTACAACGACATAATAATTCTATGCATTTCGACGTAAAATTATTTGTTTGCCATCTATGCAATAAAAAATTCGCGCGAATGGATAATTTGAAGATTCACCTTGATCATAAAACATGCATCAAAAATGAAACATTACCCTATCAATTAATCAAGACAAACATAGCAACTAATATTTTAACACCACGTAAAGAAGTAAATATAAAAAATAATATTTCCAAAAAGCTTACCTGTCTTAATACAGAATGCTCAAAAACTTTTGATAATCTATCTTCATTAAAAACACATATGGTTGTACATACTGGCACAAAACCATTTTCCTGCATTTTCTGTCCAAACAAATTTTCTCAGCATGGAGGTATTAAATCTCACATCATAAGTATGCTTGGAAAAAATGATCCAAATCACACCATAGATCAAATAAAAATAAAAATCATGCAACCCCAATGCGATCCCCGAATTAAAAGAACACTAAAAGACATATTAACAGGGATGCAAACAAACCCAGTAATATCGACTGACATTTAAATTTTTATCATTACTCTGCAATAATTTTTAAAAGATCTTTTTTAGTATAAACACCTTCTCGAATAACTTTTAAATCTCCAGAACTAATATCAATAAGAGTTGATGGCACAGAAGACTGAAGAGAATAATCTTCCACTATTGCATCAACAGAATCTCGTATTGACTGATCAACATCTTCGATTTGTAACGGAACATGCTGACCTGCAAGATTTGCACTGGTAGAAAATAAGGTTGAAAGAGAGCCTAAAACCTCCTTCAATATCCGATGTTGCGGGACTCGTAGTGCCACAGTTTTTTGACCTGAAGTTATCCAAAAAGGTAACCCCTCTTTTGCTTGGGCAATAACAGTCAATGGACCAGGCCAACAAGCATCAAAAACCTTTTGAAATTTTTCCAATTGCCCTTTTTTAACATATTCTGCAGCAACTTTTTGGTCTCTTACGAGTAAAAGATAAGGCTTTTCACATCTGTTTTTAAGCTTATTTAAGCCCAAAAATACCTCCTGGAGCGGCAATCCGTACAATCCTAGAACAGTATCTGAGGGTCCCAAGATAATTTTGTTTTCTTTAAGCAAATCTGTAAATAATTGGACTCCCTGAGAAGTGCCCCAATTTACGCTTTTATCTTTTAAATTTTTCATATTTGAATTTTTTTTAAAGAGATCTGTCCTATATTTATTACCAGTTTGACATTAGCAGATTATAGCGTAAACTCCATAAAAGTCATTAATAAAATAAGCTTTACTTAAAGCGATTGTAGTAATGTAAAATACAATTAATTTTAACCTTACGGTAAGGAATCCTATGAGTACCTTAAAACACACAACTGCCACCATCAAAGGGGCTGTTGGATTAGGAAAACAAAGAAGTTATTCCGAAGTTGTTGAATTTTTAAATAGTCATTGGAAAGTAACAACGCCAGAAACAAGCGTTGAACGCATGAAAAAAATCGACAAATTGTTCGGAGCTCCTTCCCAAAAAATCACTTCTGTTTTAGTAGAAGGCACAAATGGGAAAAGTTTAACTGCCCATTTTGCATCTAAGCTTTTTAAAGAAGAAGGATTTACTGTAGGAACCTATTATGCACCTCATATCTTGACCTACAATGAACGCTTTTCTCTCAATAACGAAATGATCCCTAATAAAACATTTACTGAACATGCAAATGAAGTTATTGATGTTTTAGAAACTAATGCTGTAATAGCAAATTCAAAAGAAATTTTAGCACAAATTGCATTCAATTATTTTGTAGCAAATAATGTTGATATTGCTCTTTTTGAAAGTGCAAAGGGCGGAATCTCTGACCCAGTTTCTATCTGCAAACCATCAATTGTAGCAATCACCCGTATCACTGCTCATGATGTAGATACTGAAGGTGAAGCTCAACAAACAACACTTGAAGAATATCTTGGAACTGTTACTAAAGGAACACATGTTCTTTCTGCAGACCAAAATAAAGCAAACTTAAAACGCATGGAAAAAATTGTTGAAGCTGTGGGTGGACAATGGGGAATGCCAGTAAGAAAGCTTGCTCCATTTCCTTATCCTTTTGAACAACTACATGGACGTTGCGGTGCACTTGCAGAACGCATAGTTGCTACCTACATAAATTCATGTCTTGAAAATGAATCAATGATTCTAGAAAACAGCCTTGTTGCTAAAAAACAAGGTCAACGTGGCCGCCCAACATTAGAAGCAAAACGCGAATCAGAACTTCATCCAAAAAGAACACTCGAACAATTCTGGAAAGAAACATGCAATACACTTGCAGGTAGATTCCAACTTCTTGAAAAAGAAAAACCAACCATTCTTCTTGATAATGCAAGTAACATGGATGCTATCAATAACCTTCTTCTTGGCATACGCTTGCTCCACTACTACAAAACACTCAAAGGCCTTACTATTATTTTGGCATTTGAAGATAATATCATTAATCAAGATGAATTCTTAAAAACAATTCGTTACTTCTTTAAAAAAACTTCTGGAAACATCATTGTTTGCCCATCTCCTGATGGCTCAACATGGGATGCAGAAAAAATTGCAGAAGAAATGCGCACCTTAAAAATAAAGGCTCGTGCTGCAAGTAACTTTAAAGATGCATTCGAATTTGCAAAGAAGAGCATTAATGAACGGCATGGCTTAATAGCTATTGCAGGTTCAGCGGCTCTGGTACGTGAATACTGGAACCTCAAAGGTATTAAGAAGTTCTAATGAACCTTTTAAACATCATAAGACTTTGCTCAATTGGACTATTTTTAGGGGTGTTGTACGGATTTTTGTTTATCAGAAATTCTATCAACACCTCTTCTCTTTCTGAAAATACTTTTTTTATTTTTCTCTATGGAATCCGATTTATGGCTATACGTATTCTATGCGTAGGCCTACTTTGGTTTACTCTCTTGCACAGCTCCTCACTAATGATTATACTGGCAACAGCTTCGTTTTTAATAGGCTTTTGGGCAGTAATTATTAGCAAAAAGGTGCGTCATGAACAACCTTAATATGCTTGATGGAAAACATCACATTCAGCTCCTTAGAGATTTTGGTATCACACACCAATTCTTTAATCTCAATATGGCAACACTTACAGGAACGTGGGTTGCCTTCGGATTTATTATTCTAACAACATGCGTTGTTAGACTATGCATCGGCAACCAACTAAGCGCTCTGCGTTATGCTTGTCTTGAAACAACACGCTCTTTTATTGATATGTGCACCCAAAGTTTAGGCCATTTTGAATATAAGCATGGTAGTTTTTTATTCGCTCTTTTTGTCTTTATTTTTATGTGTAACATGGTCGGAATAATCCCCCATGTAGAAGAACCAACTATTGATATAAATACCACCTTTGCCCTAGGTATCATTTCATTTTTCTATAGCAATGGTTATGCCATCTACACACATGGCATCAAAGAATATGGTAAAGAATTTATTCAACCCTTTTTTGTGATGCTCCCACTCCATATCATTGGGAAATTATCTTCTATTCTTTCTATTTCATTTAGATTATTCGGAAACATCATGGGCGGATTTGTAATCTCTAATATGTATTTCTCTGCAGTAGGCTCCCATTGGATAGGCATGATCTTCAATTTTGCAGGTTTTAATCTTCTAATAACTGGATTCTTTGGTCTTTTTGAAAGTTTTATACAAGCATTTATTTTTACATTACTTTCACTAACCTATCTATCACTTGCATTACAACATGAAGAACAAGAGGAGAAAAGCAATGCTTGAATCAAGCACACTCTTTCATTATGTAACAATTATTTTTGTCACAGCACTTCCAGCTCTTTGCGCTGCTTTAGGACAAGCTCGCTCTTCCAAAGCAGCGTTTGAAGCTCGCCGCATACAACCAGCTGCAGAACAAGAAATTTCTATTCTTGTTATTGCAGGAAATGCTCTCACAGAAACATCGGCTCTTATAGGATTATTAGTGGGATTTATGCTGCTAACAACGCAACATACAACTACTAATATGTATTGGGCACATCTGAGTGAACTTGGCATTTTAGCAGCAATTGGAATTACTGGAGGAATTGTAGCATACATGTCATCATATCCCACTCAAGCATCACTCAGAGCTCTTGCTCGCCAACCATTTTTTAGCGAAAAAATTCAAATTTTTACTATCATCATGCAATCGATCATGCAAACACCCATCATCATGGCATTAATAGTTGCATTAACTATTAGAAATCAATCATTTTCAGCAGCCTGTCTTAATGATAGTTTACGACTTATAGCAGCAGGAATTGCAATTGGACTTGGCAGCATAGGACCATCCCTCGGGCTTGGTTCATTTTTACAAGAATCATGCGCAAGCCTTGGAATCAATCGTCTTTCTTATTCAAAAATTATTTCTTTTAGCTTTCTCAGTGAAGCAATAATAGGAGCATCTGTTATTTTTTCACTTATCATTTCTGTCTCTATTTTAAATGCATCATCTATACAAACAGATTCTTATTTACAAGGAATAGGATTTCTTTCTGCTGCTCTCTGTATGGGCCTTGGAACGCTTGGTGTTGGTATAGGACTAGGAAAAATAGCTAAAAAAGTATCTCAAGCCCTTGGCATCAACCCCGAACTTTATAGCGACATTTCAAAAACAAGTATTGTTGCTCAAGCATTTATTGAAGCTCAAACTCTCTATGCTTTTATTGTTGCACTAGGAATACTAAAAAATATCTAATTTTTTACCTGTCATACTAAAAAAGGATGCTCATGGAACAAAAAAAAATACACCCGATACTCTACATTATTACTAAGCTTGAAATGGGCGGCGCACAAAAAGTATGTCTCTCTCTTTTTAAAAAATTTTCCACAGATTCTAAAACGGCATGGCTTATCTCAGGATCAGAAGGCCACTTAGTAGAAGAAATAAAACATCATAAAAATGTTATCTTGTTACCATCACTTAAACGAGAAATTGTATGGAAAGATTTTGCAGCATTCTGGCATATTTTCTGTGAAATTAAAAAATTAAAAGCACAACATCCCAATCTTATTGTACATACTCATAGTACTAAAGCTGGATATCTTGGACGCTGGGCAGCATGGTGCGTAGGAATTAAAACAATTATACATACTGTTCATGGATTTGGTTTTCATGATCATCAATCAAAAATCGGCTACACCATCGCCTACTTACTTGAGCGTTTAACTAACATAATAACCACACGTTACATTTGCGTTTCATCCGCTGATATAAAGATTGGTCTCAAAAAATTTCCTCATTTTAAAAAAAAATACTCTCTTATTCGAGCTGCAGTTGATGATCTGCAATTAATTCCTGCAAAAAAAGAATTCACTTTTGATGGTTCCTGTACTTTTGGAACTATCGCTTGCTTTAAACCACAAAAAAACCTTTTTGACCTTCTTGAGGCATTTAAACAAGTCCATTTTTACCAACCCCAAACAAAGCTCGAAATTATTGGCGATGGCACCCAACGACCATTAATAGAACGTTGGATACAGAAACATCATTTAACCAGTGCCATTACACTTCATGGCTGGCAAGAGAATCCTGCCATTTTTATGCATAACTGGGATTGCTTTGTTCTATCATCACTCTGGGAAGGATTGCCATGCGCGGCAGTAGAAGCTCGTTTTTTAAAAATCCCTGTCATCTCATACAACATTGGTGGGCTTACAGATATCATTGAACATGGTAAAAATGGTTATCTTTGCCAGGTTAAAAATAAAGCTCTTTTAGCTCATTATATGACTCTTGTTGCCCAAAACAATTATGTTCGACATGCATTAGGTTCATATGAGCAAGATTTAAACGCATTTACTCAGGCAACTATGCTTAATCTTCATCAAGACCTCTACTGCCAAAGTAAGAAATAAACATAAAAATAGCTCATCTATAGCATTGCACAAACCATTTTACAATAGCCATAATTTTCATTATACTTTCTATTAGAATTTATAATTTAAGATGGAGATTGTATTATGATTAAGAAATTTCAAGCATTAAGTATTTTTCTAGGTACTTTTTTTGTTGGAATACACGGAGCTTCAAGTGAACTTTCCAAAATCACTGGCGTTCTTACAAAAGCTTTAAGCACCTTTGAAAGTACTTGTAAAGAAATGGAAGAATTATCAAAAAATGGAAATATTACCGCCTTCGACAATGATAATTTAAATGATAAGCGAAGTACGATTTGTAAGATATTGCTCTATGTAAAAGAAAGTGGGGTCATTCCGAAAAAAGAATTAATTCCTTATATCACATCTTTTACTGATCTAAATCTAAAAACAGAACAAACATCATGGGAAAATTTACTCAAAGAATATCTTAAAAAAACAAATAACAAAAAAGATTCTGATTATAAAAAAGCAGTAATCTGCATGCATGAAGATATCAAACAACAAAAATTGATGAAAGAAACACTCTTACATGGATTATTTGATACACCATCAGATCAAGAACTTTATGAAATTTTTGAAGATGATACATCTGTAGCTAGAGCTGCAACTCCTACTGCAAGCAAAAAAAATCAGGATAAAAAGAAAAAGAAATCAGCTTTACCAGCAACTCAAATAATAACTGCAATCTTACAAACTCCTGAATTACCTACTGCCGATATTCAAATATCACAAAATCTTCCAGTAGCCACAAATACATTAACTC
>CAIQNR010000011.1 GCA_903873255.1 uncultured bacterium
GCAATGAAGGGTATTTTTGATAATATGATTGATAAAAATGGAGCGGTTGTCGCACGACAAGCATCAGAGCTTGATCAATCAAATTCGACAAGCGAATCAAACGTATAATATCATTACAGCATAAACAACGGTGATTAAAAAAGGTCGCATAGCAATATGCGGCCTTTTTGTTTTTAAGCTCAGATTCTTTAAGATCTTCCATTATCTTTGGGTGGGATGGTATGCTAAAAAGCAGTTTATAAAAATTAAAACGCATTGTAGGTAGGGTAAAAAAGGAGATGGTCATGGTAAAAAGTAAATATTTAACACTCGCTGTCAGCATGTTATTAGTGAGCAATGTTTTTGGGTTCAGTTTATTTGGTGCAAAAAAACTTGTAATGCCTACAGAAAATGGACTTGCCAATAGAAATGCTACTAGCATAATGCAGCATGCGAAAGACCTTGCAAAATATTCAAAGAAGAATTTGAGTGTGGAAGCTAGAGATGAACTTAATAAACATGTTGTATTGGTACGTAATCGATTAGAAAATTTGAAAAAAGAAAATGTAGTTTCTAATGAATCAAACTCAAAAGATGATTATAAAAAAAGAAGCAGTAATGTTGATATAGCAGTAACAGAGAGACACCTTGCAAGCATAGATGTATCAGCTAAGCAGGCAGTTAAAAAACAAAAAACTAAACAAACTGCTGTTGTAAATAAACCAGTGATATCTCATGAAAATATTACCGTTGAAGCGCAAAAGAAAATTGTTTATGATTTACAAAAAAAATTCTCTCCAATTGAAACAAAATTACAGAGCAATAGTACTGTATTGAATGATAAAAACAGTACTCCAGCGTTAAAAAAATCTGCAAAAAAGGTTGTAAAAAATTTAAAGCCAGAAAAAGACCGATTAGAAAAAGAACTGTCTGATGCAAAAAAAGTGCTTGATCAAATTTCATCACGTCAGCTATTAGCAGAGTAAATAAAAGAAAGGTGATCATATGAAAAAATATACGGTTATATTTTTGTTAGTGGTTGTTCCAGTACAAGGTCGTTGGAACCCATTTAGTAAAAACAAGGGGTATGCACAATTAGAAAAAGCTCCTGCGAAAAATGAGGCAGTTAAAAAAGAAAATCAGGCAAGAAAACGGCCAGCTTCAGCATCAAATTTAGAGTTGTCCCAATCAGAAACTGTTCCGCTACGCAACAAAAAAGCTGCTGATCACCGGCCAAAATCTGTAGGTGATCAGCCTTTAAATATTTCCAGATTAAAATCGTTTTTTAGACCAAGCCCAAAAAAACTTATAACAACGGATATTATTACACGGCAAGATAGTGAGCTAATTTTGCCTATAAATAAAAGCACACAAGTAACGGCGCCAGATATTGTGAGTCGCATTAAAAATAATGAAGCAACACCAAGTGATCTTGTAACAAGAATTTCTGATATTACTGATCCAGCAAAACGCTATTTTCAGATAACAAGTCAAGTAGAAGTTGATGCACTTAAAAAGCAAGTATCACAAGCTCTTTCCGATGCGCAGGAGCAGGTAGAAAAGTTGCTTCCAATGAAAACTGTTAATAATGTCCAATTACAGCAAGCATTAGTGGATAAGCAAAAATTGGCATATTCACAGGATAGTTTGGGCTCAATTGCTCTTGGTGATCAAGGCAAAATAACGAAAGGTGGCGGAGTGATTCAGATAAATAAAACGCTTCTTGAACAAAGTTCTTATAATAATAAAGATTCTTGTGGAAGTGACTTGCAAAATCTTTTAAGTATGGCGCAAAGGCCATCTACTGATTCGCAATTATTTGATCTTATTACAGCGAATCTTAAGAAAAATATGTTGCAAGCAAATCCTGATATAAAAAAAGAGATACTTGGTTTAATTGTTGTAGGAAAACCTGCCAAAGAGGGTGAGACACCTGTTGCTCCTATTGATCC
>CAIQNR010000012.1 GCA_903873255.1 uncultured bacterium
ATATGTTCAACCCTATTTAGAAACGGCACCAGAAGAAGTTGTTGAACATGTTTTACATGGGGTAGTAAATACAGAAGGCAAATCGCTTGCACAATATATAGAAAGTAAAGAACATCTTAAAGAACAATTTAAATCCGTTTTAAATAAATTCCCTCAACCTGTAACTCCACAAGAGCAAGAACAAAAACAATTTGAAGAAATTTTTTACGAAAAACAGCCATCCTCAAAAGGACCTCGCGTACATCATAGTAATAAAAAACGCACCAATGAATGGATAGAAAATACAGAAAAAAATATAGCTCATTCCTTGGAACAAGCGCAAAAAAACACTACTAAATTATTAAACCCAATTTTCAATCCTCAATCTGACATTCCAGTTTTTGATCAGCCGCTACCATTTCCTACACTAAAAATGTATATGCCTACCACAAGCACTGGCCATAAAAGTAATAAGAATGAAACCAATACGTTTCTTAAAAAAATTACCAACCGCATTGATCGCACCATGTCTCCCCTTAAAGGGATCATGAATAGCGCAGACACAACACAATCATATGAAGATTTTCTTGCGAATTTAGACTAATAACAAGTGCGTTGTATTACTTTTGAACAATCACACCGTTAATAACTTTACCTTTAATAACCGATCCACCTGACACAATAATTTTCCCCTCGCCCTTTTCAAAAACAATATCGCCCTCAATAACTGAGCCTTTTTCTATGTAAAGCGTTTGGTGAGTATCGTTTTTAATTTTAAAACCAAATAATGTCAACGAGCTCTCGGCTGCAGCAACATGAATATCTTTTAGTGTTGTATGGGAAAAATAGGCTTCTTTACATGCTATTTTTAAAGAGTTAAGCGTACAATCTGAAAAATGTGCCGCACCAAAAATGCATGCTTTACCATATACTGTTGTGTTTGCCATGGTACAGCTACCATCAACATTTAAGCTTTTATTAAATTCACTTGCATCAATTGAACATGAACCAAAAAATTCCGTGGCACCATGGACCTGTATACTTTTAACGTGCGCAGAACCACTGATAGAAAGTTGCTGACATTCTAGATGTTCAGCATTACATGAGCCAGATACGTTCAATTTTCCCTTAATCTTTACTGTATCGCAGGTTGTCGACCCATATACTTTAACAGCCGTAAATGATGAATCTTTAAGCCGCGCGCTCCCGTAAACTACAATATCTTTCATTGTTTCATTTACAAAATTTGCACTGCCATTAAATGTTGTTGCCTGTTCCATCAAAACACCTAAAAAAGCAAGAAATACTAATAATTTTTTCATATAATTTCTTTCAATTTTTATCTTCTGCAAGAATCTTACAATCCCATTTTCTTAAAAAATGCATCTGAGTTTGGTTGGCGGCCTAAAAAGTCAACAAGAAGTTCGTTAGGGTCTTTGCTGCCACCTTTGCCAAGTATGCAATCAACATATTTTTTTCCCACTACTGGGTTAAGAAGACCCACTTTCTCTATTTGTGCAAACACATCTTGCCCAAGAACATCGGACCACATATAGCCATAGTACTTTGCCGCATAACCAACTAAATGGCCAAAACTACATTGCATATGGGTATCTTTATCAATAACAGCATAAGGCATTAAGCGTTCAACATATTGCATACGAATTGCATCAGTATCTTTGTGAGCACCTGGACCATAGTAATCAAGGCACAACATGCCATACGTTACTTGACCAACTGTTTGCATACCTACACCGAATTTTAACAGTTCAAGTTTTTTATCAAGCAATACATCAGGCATTTTTTCGCCTGTTTGATAGTGACAAGAAAGATTTTTAACAATCTCTTTATCTTCAAGCCAACTTTCTAGCATTTGTGATGGTAACTCTACAAAATCACTTTTTACATTAGTACCTGCTTGGCATGCCAAACGAGTACCACCCAAGATGCTATGGAGCGCATGACCAAACTCATGAAAGAATGTTTGTACTTCATTATATTTAAGAAGTGACGGTTTTGTTTCGGTAGATTTAGTAAAATTACATACCACCGTTACCACACCTGGATAGTAAGAACCATCTTGAGCTTTATAGGCTGTTATGCCACTAAACTGTGCCGCATGACCATATTTTTTAGGACGAGGATACATATCTAAAAACACATATCCTAAAATTTGTTTAGTGTTTGCGTCAGAAATTTTAAGCAGTTTTACGTCAGGGTGCCAAGTATATGATGGTTGTGCATACTCAATAATAATAGAGAAAAATTGCTGGTAAATATGCATTAAACCATCAACTGTTTTTTCCATAGGGAAGTATTCTGCAAGCACACGTTCATCAATGTCATACTTCTGTTTTTTGAAATAAGTGCTTATATAACCACCATCCCATGGGTACATTTTACCTTCAGGTGATAGCGCTACTCCTTCTGGAAGTTCTGCTGTCAGCATGTTAAATTCTTGCTGAGCTTTTTCAATTGCGCGCTTTTCTAGATCATGCTCAAATTCCCAAGCATGTGCAGCTGTTTTAATCATCTGATCATCTAAATCAAGGGCTGCATAACTTTCAAACCCAAGAACTTTTGCAAGCTCATCACGCACTTGAATTAATTGATCAAGAACCTCTTTGTTTTTTGGATATGCTCGATTACCAAATGCTTTTGAGAATTTTTTACGCGTTTCTTGAACAGTACAATAATTACTAATCATTGTTTGCGTTGGATAGTCAGTATGAAGTACATAGAGCCCTGTATCATCTTTAGTCATCCCTGCAATAAATTCATCTGAAACTCCTGCAAGCTCTTCTTTTTTTACAGAAACAGTTGTTGAATCTTCGCTAATATTACGTGAAAAATCTTGTCCAATTTGGTTCATCTTTTTACTAAGTTCAACTACTTTTAGTCGCTCAGCTTCTGGCAAATTAAGCCCTGAACGCTTAAAGTCTTTCATCAATTCATCTAAGAAATACCGTTCTTCTGGTAGTAAGTCTTCTGTAGCAGCATTACCTTCATAATATTTTTTGAATGCTTCATACAAATGAACATTCATATCAACATGATCAGTAATAAAGTCACGTAATTTTGTTGATGCTTCAGAAGCTGATTCACGCATTTTTTCATCAGGAAAACCATTTTGAATAAACTCAAAAATACCAAGCTCAAAGGTATATCCATCAAGACAATCGAATGCATAAATCATGGTATGCTTATTTTGCTGATTTGCTGGTACTGCAATAATATCATCAACAATTTTTTGTATGTTTTTAATTGAATCTTCTGTACGTTTTTCTATTTCTTGAGGTGTACGCGGATAAGCTAATGAAGCTTCATGCGCATTTGTTACTTTAATATGCCCAAACTTATCACGTAATTGTTCCATGGAATGCTTCTCACTTTTACAAGAAATTAAAACTAATGACATCACAACAATGCTTATCTTTTTTTTCATTTTGCTCTCTTACTCTTTTTTTGTTCCCTGAGGATTTATATCCTTTTGGAGCATAAACCATTCTTCTCGCAGTGCAATTGCTTTTTCAAAATCGAGATCTTCTGCTGCTTTATGCATCAAATACTCAAGCTCTGCAAGTTGCTTTTGCACGATATCATAAGGAAGAATTGCTTCAACTTTTTTCTTTTTATTCTGTTTAGAAGCTTGCGCAATAGCATGTTGAATAGAGCCGATACTTTTTACCACTTCACGCTTAACACTTATTGGCGTTATACCATGCTGCACATTATACTGCTCTTGAATTTTTCTTCTTCGATTTGTCTCATTAATAGCATCACGCATTGAACCGGTAATTTTATCTGCATACATATACACTTTTGCATCAACGTTACGAGCAGCACGGCCAATTGTTTGAATAAGTGAGCGCTTATCCCGTAAAAAACTTTCTACATCTGCATCCATAATTGCAACAAGCGCAACTTCTGGCAGATCGAGCCCTTCACGCAACAGATTCACTCCAACTAAACAATCAAATATCCCAAGGCGCAATTTTTGCAGAAGTTCTGTACGTTCAGGCGTTTTAATATCGCTATGCAAATAACAGACCTTAAGTTGTCGCTCCTCTAAGTAACGTGCTAATTCTTCTGCCATTTTTTTAGTAAGCACAGTAACAAGTACACGGTAATTTTTATCACGAACTTCTTTAATCGAAGTAACCAAATGATCCATCTGATCAATTCGTGGAATAATTTCTATAACAGGATCAACCAAACCCGTTGGACGAATAATTTGTTCAACAAGCGATTTTGAATGTTCAATTTCATACGGACCAGGTGTTGCAGATACAAAAATTACATTCTTTAAAAAACGTTCTATTTCAGAAAATTGAAGAGGCCGATTATCGTACGAAGAAGGCAATCTAAAACCAAAATCTATAAGTACTTTTTTGCGCGATCTGTCACCAGCATACATACCACGCATTTGGGGCAAGGCAATATGGGATTCATCAATAATACATAAAAAATCTTCTGGGAAAAAATCGAATAAACAGAAAGGCGGTTTGCCCGATTCGCGTGATTCAAAGTGAGCAGAGTAATTTTCTATACCACTGCAATAGCCAATCTCTTCTATCATTTCCAAATCTTTACCCACACGCTGTGCAATGCGCTGACGATATAGTTCATTTTCTACCGTTGGAAGATAAGCAAGTAGTTCTTTTTTAATACTTGCGAGCGCTTTCTGCTTTTTAGCTTCTGTGGTTACAAAATGCTTTGCAGGGAAAATTAAGGTATTATCCAAATCTGTCAGTACACGATTATTGTCCTTTGCAATCCATTGCAAACGAGTAATAGTATTTCCTGCAGTTTCTATACGCAGGCGATCTTTTTGATACGGCAAATTTACTTCTACTGTTCCACCACGCACCTGAAACGTTCCCGATCCGCGCTCATAATCATCTCGTTTATATTGAATATGCACCAACTGTAATAGCAAATCAGTCCGCTTAATCAATTGCCCTACTGATAAAGAAAAGGCCAAATCACGATAATCTGAAGGATCGCCCAAAGAATAAATAGTCGAAACAGATGCAATAACAATAGTATCAGGTCGGTTAATGAGTGATGCCGTTGTTTCTATACGGAGCCGCTCAATTTCACTATTAACTTTTGTTTCCTTTGCAATATAAATATCCTGCGCTGGAAGATACGATTCTGGCTGATAATAGTCATAATAACTGACAAAATAACAAACTTTATTTTCAGGAAAGAATAATGAAAATTCTTCATAAAGCTGTGCAGCTAATGTTTTATTAGGTGACAAAATTAAAACCGGTTTATTTTGCTGTGCAATCACATTGGCCATGGTAAAAGTTTTACCCGAACCAGTTACACCCATAAGCGTAGAGATGCCTGATCGCTCTTGTAAAAGCTCCTTTATTGCCTGTGGTTGACTACCACAAGGTTCAAAGGGTGATTTAAGTTTAAAAAGCGACATAATGCACCTAAATTTCTTAAGAAAATATACCGTAAAATATGCTTTATTTTTGATACTATAGTTTTTAAGAATACCATCAAATGCAATATTTCACCACCAAGCTCATCGCGCAAACAAAAAAATAAGGTAGAGATTTTTAGGCCTCTACCTTAAAAATTACCAAACAATACTATAGTTATTACACCACAAACGAAACCAGTCGCCCTGCCACAAAAACAGTCTTTTTGATCTCTTTACCATCAAACCATTTTTCAACTGCTTTATGAGCTTCTGCAATAATAGCTTCTTGAGATGCGCCTACAGATACAGTTAGTTGTGCTCTAAGCTTTCCGTTAACCTGAACTGCCATAATAATCTCATTTTTTTGTGTTAATTTTTCATCATAGGTTGGCCACGCACAGTCACGCAGTTGTTTACCAAAAACTTGTTCTAGCAACTCTGCACACATATGTGGAGACATAACAGAAAGAGAGACCACCACAGCTTGTGCACTTGATCTGCTTAACTTTAAAGATGAACCAATCAATTCATTGAAAAGTTCCATAGCAGCAGAAAGTGCTGTATTTGGTTTAAAATGATTCAATCGAGTTTGATACTCTTTTAAGAAGGTATGAACCAAACGTTTTGTATCTTCCGATTCTTCTGAGTCGCTGAGAAACTGAGTTTCTGAAAAATATGCTATTACACGTGCAACAAATCGACGAACACCTTCAAGACCTGCATCTTGCCATTCACAATCAAGTTCTGGCGGTCCCATAAATAAGACATACATTCGGAGCACATCTGAACCATACTTTTGTACAATCTCATCTGGATTAACAACGTTGCCTTTTGATTTTGACATCTTTTCTACAAGGCCACTTTTTTCTGAAAGTTTACAAACCATCCCTTGATTAAAAAGTTGGGTAAACGGTTCATCAAAAGGTAAAAAACCTGCTTGATGTAAAAATTTTACATAAAAACGTGCATAGAGTAGATGCAAAATTGCATGTTCTATGCCGCCAACATACAGATCCACCGGCAACCAATGCTTTACATCTTCTTGAGAAAATGGCGCATTTTTTAAATGTGGATTTGGATACCGTAAGAAATACCAACATGAACCTGCCCACTGAGGCATAGTGTTTGTTTCTCGTTTTGCATGGCCTGAACATTTAAAACAGGTTGTGTTAACCCATTCTGGTATACCTGCAAGCGGTGATTCTCCTGTTCCTGTTGGTTCGTAACTTTCAACATGAGGCAATGTTATAGGAAGTTGATCTTCTGGCACTGGAAGCGTTCCGCAATGAGGACAATGAATTAAAGGAATCGGCTCACCCCAATAACGCTGACGAGAAAATATCCAATCACGTAATTTATAACGAACTGCACGTGTACCAAAGCCATGCTTTTCTGCATAGTCAATTGCCACAGATTGCGCTTGGTCAAATGCATTAAGACCATCTAAAAAATCACTGTGTATCATAATACCATTGCCTGTGTATGCAGTAGTCAAACGACCTTCTTTAGAAATTTTTGCTTCTGAAGAATCAATCACTTGGAGCGTTGCAATACCATGCTTTTGTGCAAATTCAAAATCACGCTCGTCATGACCAGGCACGCCCATTACAGCACCTGTCCCTGCACCAGCAATAACATAATCTGCAATAAAAACAGGAATTTTTTGATCATTAAAAGGATTGATTACATAAGTACCAGTAAAAACACCAGTCTTTGTTTTTTCGAGTAATTTTTTAAAAGCATCTCCACGATTTTGTGCTTCATGTTTATAGGCTTGCACACGATCATAAAAATCAACGGTACATAAAAAATCGATCATTGGATGGTCTGGAGAAAGTGCAACAAAAGTAATCCCAAAAACTGTTTCTGGTCGTGTTGTGTAGACACGCAGTGATTGATCTCTACCTTCAATCAGAAGGTTAAACTCAAGCCCAGTACTTTTACCAATCCAATTGCGTTGCATTGTTTTAACTTTATCTGCCCAATTGAGTGTATCAAGACCATCAAGCAACTGATCTGCATAATCAGTAATTTTGAGCACCCATTGAGGAACATTACGTTGTTCAACCAGAGCGCCACAGCGTTCACATGCATCGGCAACAACTTCTTCGTTTGCAAGACCCGTTTTACAAGAAGGACACCAATTGATAGGCATCTCAGATTTATAGGCAAGTCCAGCATTATACATTTGCAAAAAGATCCACTGCGTCCACTTATAATATTCAGGATCGGTTGTATTAACCTCTTTATCCCAATCATACAGCGCGCCAACAGCTTTGAGTTGTTCTTTGAATGTTGCGATATTTTTATCAGTTGAAATTTGAGGATGAATACCCTTTTTAATTGCATCATTTTCTGCAGGAAGACCAAAGGCGTCCCAACCCATTGGATGCAGAACGTTATAACCCTCAAGCCATTTTATACGAGCATACACGTCAGAAAGTACGTAACCACGCCAGTGACCAACATGCAGCCCAGACCCTGAAGGATAAGGAAACATATCAAGGCAATAGTATTTTTTACCTTCTTTGGAACGAACAACCTGAGCATCTGGATTTTTTTCCCAGCGCCCTTGCCATTTTTTTTCTACTTCGCAGACGTTATAAGCCATCGTATAATCCTTTATTTACGCATTAAAATACCCTCTAATAACAAATTAGTTTACTCTGTAGTCTTTGTTAGTCAAAAATGGTTTCTATTGTTACGATATTATTTTATTAGATATTTTTTACTTAAAGGTAATCTTATGAAACAATCAATACAAGCCAAGAATAAGCACATTCAACAAAAACCAGAATCAATTTTAGTAGTAAAACGAACCGATATTTGTAGTGAAGAGTTATGGACCGGTTATACCCCAAGCGACCTTAAAAATGAGCTTATCGCCGTACAAAATAAGCGTGTTTTTATGCCTCGCCCAGAAGCAGAAATTAACCCAGAATACAAACAAATTATCCCCTATTTAATCTTTACTCACGAAAATAAATACTTCTTAATGCAACGGAGAGCAACAGCTTCTGAACAACGCCTTGCGTCAAAATATTCTTTTGGTATCGGCGGCCATTTGCGAGAAGAAGATATGCATGGAAATTCTTTTTTTGATTGGGCACTACGAGAATTCCACGAAGAAATTGCATATTCAGGCACATTAACGGCGCAACCATTGGGTATTATTAATGATGACTCAACCGATGTAGGCAAAGTGCATATTGGGTTTGTAATACTTCTTACCGGCAATAGCGCTGACATAACCATTAAATCTGAGCTTAAAAGCGGGCAACTCCTAACACTAGAAGAATGTGAATATTACTATCAAAATATGGAAACATGGAGCCAAATGGTATACGAGCAACTTAAAAAACTCTAAAAGGAGATCGTATGTTTTTATGGAATATGAATAAGCTTGTAGAAGAGCTTAAAACTGAACGAATTTCTGCATGGAAAGTGCGCTTTTTTGTCTTCTTTTCCCCCTTTATACACCTTTCAAGCATAATCATTTTTACCACGCTTATTTTAGGTCACCAACTTATTGAATATTCCTTTAAAGAACATCTGCTTGAAATGGACAAAGACATTGCCTTTTATAACAATTGGGCATGGTTAATTATAAGCAGTACCGTATTTTTTGCTCTAGTTGGCACAGCCATCTGCTACTGGATCAATAGAAACGGTGATAACAAAAAATTCTGGCAGCGCATGAGCATTTTAGGCTTTTCAGTAAACTTTCATATCACGGTCTATGCTCTCATTATATTGGCAATCATCGGCACTCTTTCATACCTTGGGGTGATGCAAAATATAGCCCTTTTTAAAATAAGTATCTGGCCCGACGCTGATGCCATCAAAAACGCCACAACACAGCGCTCGCTAGTTACCAGCATGTTTAGATCTGCCGGTTCAATGATCTTTTTACCCCTTGTGCCCGGTAAAATTAAGCTATTTTTAACCAATTTACGCAGCATTATACTTTACGCTTACCCAGTTTTTTCATCACTTCCACCACTACTGACCATTCTCCATTATACTTTAGTTGCTCGACTACTTAAAAAAATGTTTGTTAAAAACACCCAGTGCGAACTTTAAAGCCACGTCATTTTAAGCTCCTGATAGGATATTTCAAAGCCATAAAAGCCGATATGCTATCTAGGAACCACTTTACACCCCCCCCCATTTCGTATATCCTAACTAGTGATAGTTATATAAAGTTTATACGAAAGGCTATTATGAAAATGAAAATGTTTGCATTACTTGCACTTACAACAAGTATGCATGGTCACACCAATTTGTACCAAGAAGTTGGCGACATACGACTTAATGCGTACATCAAACCTATTGAAAAAGAAGAAGAAGAAATAACTGATCCAAAAAAACAAAAACTACAACTCTCAGAAAAAGAAATCTCTGATTACGAAATGTATCGTGATTTGTTTAATTTATTTCAAAACGCAACACACAAAGAAACTTCTGATATCATCAATGCAAATCTTATAAAAGACCTTGCACTCCTTCTTGGTGACCATGCCGCTGCAGCATCAATTATTCAAATACTCACACAACATGTAACAAGCATTTATGGAAACGGTTTTGCAGCAGGACTTATCACTTCACCTACACAATCAATATCTGTATTACATAGCAGACAAGCTCTTATTTCAGAATTTATTAATAACACTCAACTTGCAACAACAACAAAATCATCTTTAGAAATTTTACATGCAACTGAAAAAAACTATTTTGGATTTTTTCAAAAAGAATCTGATTTTACACAACAAACTATTAACAAATATTACTTTACCAGCAAAAAACCTGTTTTAAGAAATTTACATGGTTTCAATACTAATGCAGCAATGCTTCAAATAGCTCGTATTGCAGGAATGGCTAAACAAGCACTAGATGTATTAATGATTCCTGTAGGCTATTATGTAACAACACATTATTTACATAAAACATGCAAAAAGGCCTTTGCAGATTTTGAAAACAATAAAGAACAGATTATTGCAAATCTAAGAAATCAAAATAGGTATACAGAAGAAGAATTAGAACAAAAAATCCAAAATATTCAGGATACTTTAAAAAATGTTGAAGATGGCAGTAG
>CAIQNR010000013.1 GCA_903873255.1 uncultured bacterium
AACCTGTGGATAACCTGTGGATAACTTTAGGCTAATTTGTGGATAACTCTGTAAAAAGGCTCAGGATAATGCTTTTAGTTCTTAAATTTTTCAAATTCATGAATAGATCGCTTTATCCATGCAATTTTTTTTAAAGCTAAATAAAGTTATCCACCACTTATCCACAGGTTATCCACCACTTATCCACAATTTCTATGAGGCAATGTTCGTTATCTGTATGAAATATTAATTTTCATTAAATATTTTCATTTGTAATTGATGTGGTGTATGCCAGTTCTATATCATTACTTAACGTTTGAAGTTCTTTAGGGTTTCGTAAGATATAAGCTGGATGATACGTTGCAATCATTAAGCGATTTTTATAGGGCATTATGCTGCCTTTAAATTGAGAAAGAGGTTTTTTTGATGCAAGAAGTGTTTGTGCGGCAGATGTCCCAAGGGCACAAATTATTGTAGGATTAATAATCTCTATTTGATTGTTCAGTAATATGCTTGTACACGTGTTAATTTCCGTCAGTAATGGTGGGCGATTATTGGGAGGGCGGCACTTTACTATGTTTGTTATATAAACATCTTCTTCTTCTTTTATGTTAAGCCCTTTAAGAATTTTTGAAAGTAGCTTTCCCGATCTTCCAATAAAAGGAAGTCCCTGATTGTCTTCGTCTTTCCCTGGGCCTTCTCCTAGTATAAGGAGTTGCGCATCTGGATTTCCTCTTCCAAAAACAACATGTGTTCTTTTTTGTGATAGAGGGCAGAGGTTACAATTTTTATAAGGTGCGTAAAGATCATTCAAGAGCCCTTGCTTATATTCTTTTTTGGTTATCACTTTTTCCCTAGTAGTACTATTAAGATTTTATTAATAGTACTACTCAAAAGAATCTCTGACAAGGCATTACACATCGTTTTTCTGACTTTTTTATATAATGTTTTTAATTAGGTTGAGCCATGAAAATTTATTTGCAAAAGGTGTTTGTAGGTATGATGGATGAACGATTCTGTAAGGGAAGTAAATAGAAAGGCCGCGAGCTCGTACAAGATTTCTTCCTACTTCATTTGCAAAAACAACGCGCTCTAATGCTGATTTAGTTTCGAGAATGCTCAGTTGAAGAGTTTCTTTGATGGATGCGCTTTGTGGTTGTATAAGCATATAATCGATTGATTCAAGTAAGTTATTTAAAAAATCATGTAAATCTATATAGGTAGGTTCAGAAAAACAAGTACAGAGTCGACGATTTTTGCTTGCTTGAATAAGTCTATAGACAGAATTATTACGTTGATTTTTAAGAGCTTCAAGTAGCAATATTGTTGTTTTTTCTAAAGAAATTTCAAGGTTATGTAATTCAATTAAATCAATAGCAGAAAGCGTGTAGTCGCTGGTAATTGTTTTGTAGTTATTGCTATAGACGTCAACAATATGTTTTGCAAATTGTTCTGGTTCAAGAGCTTGAGTTAAAAAAGGCTCAAATACTTTATGGTATGGATATCCTGCTCCTAATTCTAATTCTTGAGATCCAACCATGATATTTGCAAAGGGAGCTAGGATATCTCCAACTTCTATCATGCTCATGAGGCATGCATCAAATGCGATGATATCAAATTTTTGACCATTCATTTGGCGTTGAACATTGGTGAGAGCTTGTATTAATTTTTGATTTGTTAGATAAGTGCCAAAGGTATCAGAGAAGCATATTCCACGTTGTTCTTTTTCTTCTTCTCTATGTTTTGCATATTCAATAAAGTCGATAGATCTGTTGATTTCAAGCATGTCTGTTTCTGAGTTAAATATAAAAAGTTCAGATGCATTAGATGTTTTTCCACCAATACTATCAAGAATTCCTATTCCATGATTCCACAACACAAGCATGTAATGATCTGCAGGGTAGCTTTGCATTGCCCATAAGCAACTATCTGTTAATGTTTGTGCGCTTCCAAAATCCAATTTTTTTTCTGAAAGTGAATCTTTTTTATTTACTTGTACAAGGTTATTTTTTTCTACATAAAAGCGTTTAGTTTTTTCGTAAGGTCCTTGTCCATCAACTTGCACAACTATATTAAGAAAGGGTGTTGATCCAATTTTTTTCATATCTTCAAGGTTCTTTTTTGCAAAATAATGAAGATCATTGTCATCAGCCATATAGATAAGGACAGTTGTATGTTTTTTTGCATTTATACGATAGGTAGAACGGGAAGTGGTAGAGGTGGTTGGTTCATAAGCAGAAATAGAGTCAGCTATGTTATTTTGATCTATATATTCAATTATATGTTCATCATGCAGTCTTTCTTGGTGCGCAAGTATAAAGAAAGGAAAAGAAAGAGAATTTAAGAGTATGAGTAGTTTTTTCATAAGTAATCCTTTTTTTTATAAGAAACTAGTCATTAAAAGTATCAATTATTCAGGTGTTGGCGCAAGACTTTTAACCCAGATAGTTTTTTGATGCATAAGATGAGCTATCCATAATAAACAGAAAGACAAAAGGAAACTTAATTGAAAATCTAAGGCAAAAAGATTGAGAGGATTATATATGAGAAGGGCGCTACAAAGGATTGAAAGAATATGGAGAGGGTGGGTTTGGTAGAGGAGTAAAGTCCCTATTTTATATAAAAAATAAGCTCCTATTGCTCGAATGAATGAAATACTTGACCAAGAAAATGTTGCGTAAATAAGGGTTAATAAAAAAATTAAAAAATGTTTAAATCTAAAAGATAGTGGTAAAAAATTAAAAAGGAAATTCCAGATAAGGACAAAAATAATTAAATGGAGTCCTGAGCGTGCTAAATAATGGGAAATGCCCCACGATTTAAAGTCATTTTTATATGAATCAAGTTTTGATGCAACAGCATTTTTATTTCCCATAAGAAGTGATGAAAATAGTGAAAATGTTTTGGGGCTCATTTTTTTAAATAGTTTTATTTGGATGAGTTCTCGCTGCCAAAAAAGCCAATTTCTTAAAGAATAAGCTGGCCGTTCTAGTTTTTTATAAGGTAATTCTTCACAAAATATTGATCCGCCAATTCCTTCTTTTTGTAAATATGAGGCAAAATTATTTTCCTCTATTCCCTTAATATCAATAGGGCCGCAGATGATAGTATCATCCACCCAGCAGTAATTTTTTTGTTGGGTATAAGCATATATTAAAAAATTTCCTGCAAACCATGTGTTGCAATAATAGTATTTTTCAACAAAAAGCAACGTTTTAAATCGCCATGTTTTGTTTTCTAAAAATGCTTTATCCATAACTTTTGCTTCAAAAAAGACATTATTAAGATTGTTAAATGGTAAAAGAGAGCGTGTTTTATGGGAGTAGCTTAAAGCTCCAAAGATAAAAAATAAGCTTATAAAAAAACAAGAGACAATTTTTTTTCGTATGAATGTCGAAATGATTAATCCTCCAGCCATAAAAAGGGGGATTAAAGAACTTGTATGCCAATACCATATCCCAAAAATTAGACTTAAGTTGGTAAAAAAAGATGTTGGTAGATATATATTTAAAAAGTTTTTCATTAAAATTCAATTAAGATAGGGGCTTTTGATTTATTATTTAATACAAATATAATACTTTATATTGGAATATTATCTATATGTATTTTTTGGAGGAAATGGCCATATGAAAATAAAATTATTGTTTATGGTATGTTTTTTTAGTGTTTTTACTTGTTTTTCTAGTGATCAAGAGCCCTCAGCTCTTGATGTATTGGCAGACATTGCATTAGGAAAGCTTAATAGCATGTCTTCTTCGATGCCAGCTCTGACGCTACTTAATCAAACTGCAACTACTGGTTACATCGCCATAAAACCAAATCCTTGCAAGAGAAAAGCAGAAGAAGTTGAGGGAGATATTTATGCAGGTATACCAGTTTTAACCCCCATTTCTGCTGTAGCAAGTAGTGAAATGCCTGCTTTATTATATCTGCCTAATTTAGATTATGTTGCGGCAAATAGTACGACATTTGCACCATTTATACCCAAGCCTGTAAAAAAAGAAACAAATCAGGGTTGTGATGGATATCAAGGATCTAAGCTTATTGATTCGTTTAATATTTTGTCGGATGGCCGTATAAAAGCTTTTTTTAATAAAGATATATGTGAATGTACTCGAGTGCATTCTGCAACTTTTCCATCATCAGATTTGTTAAAAAATAAACTACCATCTTCTTTTATTAGGCTTGCATATCAGAATGGTTGTTCTTCAGGTGGTTTTCTTTCACATGCAGATGAAGCTTTTAAAGAAATGAAAACCTCCTATAGTTTGTTAGGGCCAGAATCAGTAAATGCACATGCACAGGCTTCTACATTTAAATTTAATTTAAAATATGTTGATTTTAATCCTGAACTTCATACATATACATTTGCTTTAGTAACACCTAATGGTGAAACAACTACTATTAATTATAATAAAGCTTCTAATGCATGGGAGTCTGTTTTGAAAAATTTATTTAAAAAACATTTTTCTTCTCATTCTGATTATGAAACCATAAGTAATTATACAGCTAAGAAGATATTTAAGAACCAAGTAGATAGTTTTATTTCTACAGAAGATACTAGACTTTTAGCTCAAAAAAAGAGCTTTGTTCAATAATAATTTTTTCTAACTCATTGTTGCAATTATATAAAAGAGGTCCTTCTTGGGCCTCTTTTTTTATATCATACAAATAGCATTGATATTCTTTTTGCTTAAGCAGTTTTGATTCTTTTTCTAGATAAAGATTCCACAAATCAGAATAGAGTTTTTTGAGCTCTAGAATAAGTGGATGTTGCAAGTATGTTTGGTGTTCTTTAGTAATATTTAAATATTCTTCTGATATAAAAAATTGTTTCTTTAAATGTATAAGTTCTTGCTCAAGTGTTTCTTTGATAGACATTATTTGTTTATGAAGGCTGCGTACTGTTAAAAATTCATCGGACATTTCGAGTAAATGAATGCGTTGTTGTAGTAGTAACGATGCAAATTGATCATATTCTTTATGTCTAATTATTGGCAGCAGTAGATCCAGATTTCTTAATAATTTTGGCTGAAGAACTGATTGATTATAACTTTCTAGTGCATTAAGCAGGGTGAGGCATTCTTTATGGTATGTAATTTGTTGGCAGAGCTCACTTTCTTGAAGCGCAGCCCCATTATTTTTTATAATTTCCCAAAAATTTTTAATTTCAGGATTATTCTTTATTTTTTCAAGCAGATTGTTTTTTTCAAGCAATAGTTTTGAAATTTTTTTATCAACTCCGCTACATTTTTTAAGACTTTCTTCAAGAATATTTTTATTTTCTTGAGTATGTGGTGAATTCCAAAAAGATTCTAGAATGGTTGGTGTTGTAAGGAGAAGAAATATAAAATAGCTTCTTGAAGCTTGTTTTTTTATCATAGAGAATGCCTTTTATTTCATTGATAAATCCGCTTAAACTGTGTAGCTTTGTAAGTATCTTTTTTAAAATTGTAAAGAGGTTTACTCAATGACGCCACTAATTTTTACGAAAATTCTTTTAAACGGTTTAACGATTCTTGTTCGCCCTGTTTATGACGTGCCTACAGTGGCTGTTCAACTTTGGTATCACGTTGGTTCAAAAGATGAAAAAAGTGGCCAAAAAGGCTTAGCTCATTTAATTGAACACATGATCTTTAAAGGAACACACAAATTACTTTCTGAAACTGATATTGCAGCTGTGGCAGATAAACTTTCAGCATCTATTAACGCGTTTACATCACACGATGCAACATGTTATGTTTTTGATCTGCCATCGCAACATTGGCATGAATCTCTTAAGTTGCTTGCAGATTGTATGCGCAATGCTCGTTTTGATGAGCAAATGCTTAATTCAGAACTCAAAGCAGTTATTCAAGAACTTAAAATGTACAAAGATGATCATGCACATGATCTTGTAGAAAAAATGATTGAAGCTATGTTTTCTGATCATCCGTATCATTATCCAATTATTGGGTTTAAGCAGGATTTATGGTCTCTTGATCGTGATGTTTTATATAATTTTTATCAGAAGCATTATGTTCCTAATAACGCAACACTTGTTGTAGTGGGTGATGTTGATCCAGAAGAAGTGTTTAAACAAGTAGAAGAGTTGTTTGGTTCTATTCCAAAAGATCCTACTTATAAAAAAGAAGAATTTTATCATGCGCAAGACCTTTCAGCGGTACATGTTGTAACACATCGAGATGTGCAGCAACCCATTGGTATTGTAAGTATGGTGCTTCCTGGAGATAAAGAAAAACAACGTTATACGCTTGATGTTATTACAACTATTTTAGGCCGTGGTCGCAGTTCTCGTTTATATAGAAAGTTAGTTGATGAGCTTCAAATTGCATCTGATGTAGCTTTTTTTATCCATCGCTTTGAGGATGCTTCTGTAGGGTTTATCTATTTTCAACCTATTAAATCAGAAGATATGGATACGATTATTGCATTAATTAAATCAGAGCTTGCTGAGTTGGCAGAAAATGGTCCAACAAAAAAAGAACTTGAAAGAGCAATGCGCTCAACACGTGTAAAAATGGTTTCTTCGCTTGAAAGTAATCATGGTCAAGCTTCAGCAATTGGAGATGCCTTTGTAAAAACAGGTGATGCTGAATTTGCTTTTAATTATGCAAACTTAACAGAAAAAGAATTAAAGCAAAGTGTGATAGCTATTGCGCGCCGTTATTTTACACAATCAGTACTTTGCACCGGAAAAGTTTTATCGTTATCTGAGCAAGAAAAACCATTATGGAAAGAATTACAAGCAGTCTCTGATTTAGAAGATGCACGTATTCTTGATGGTAGAGAGCGTACATTACCACTCGAAACAGATCGTTATGCTCTTACAATTAATCCACAAGAGCCAAAAGAATTTCATTTTTACAGGCCAAAAAAATATCAACTAAGTAATGGTATTCAGGTTTTTGAATGTGATAATAAAAAACTTCCAAAAATTGATCTTGTTCTTTCTTTGAAAACTAAAAAATATTTTGATCCAGAAGATAAGCAAGGTCTTTATAGTTTTGTCTGTTCTATGATGGCAGAAGGAACTAAAAAGTATCCAGGACATTTATTTGCAGAAACTATGGAAGAATATGGAATTACCTTTCAGATGGAGCCTGGTTTTATTGTAATGAGTATGCTTAAAGAAGATTTCCATAAAGGACTTGAGCTTCTGAGTGAAATTTTACAAAGCGCTACTTTTGATAAAGAAGAAGTAGAAAAAGTACGTGAGCACATGATAGCTGATCTTACTAATTTCTGGGATTCCCCATCTGATTTTGCAGGGCTTTTGCTCCGTGAAAAGATCTATGAAGGACATCCATATAGTAAGAATACAGAAGGAACCTTTGAAGGTATTCAAAATATTACATGTAAAGATCTTATTGATTTTTATAAAACACATATTGTTCCAGAAGGTGCCCGTTTAAGTATTGTGGGCGATATTTCTGATTATGATATTAACAAAGAGTTAACTAAATATCTTGGTGGTTGGAAAGGGCATTTAGCATATGACACACCTTGTATACAACTTAAAGAATTAAAACCAGAAATGCTTACTCGAGTTATTAATCGTGACCAAGTGGTACTTGCATTTGGAGCCCATTCAATTAGAAGAACAGATCCTGACTTTGATTCACTTTTACTGTTTGATCAAATTTTTGGTGCTGGTGGATCTATGAATTCAAAGCTTTTTTCTTTGCGTGAAGAGACTGGCCTTTTCTATACCATCTATGGCGCATTAACAGCAGGCGCAGATGAAGAGCCTGGAATGGTTATTGTTAAAACAATTGTATCGCTTGATAAATTGGAAGAAGCAAAGCGAGTAATTTTAAAAACAATTGATTCCGTTGTTGATTCATTAACCGAAGCAGAACTGCATCAAGCAAAACAGATACTTATTAATTCTCGTGTTGATAATTTTTCTGCAAACAGAAGCATTGCAGCAACCTTTATAGCGATTGATCGTTATAACCTTGGGGATGATTATTTCGACAAACGCGTTGCAGTTCTTGAAGGAATTACTCTTGATCAGGTTAAAGCAGCTGTTCGTAAAGTACTTAATAAGAATCGTATGATTACGTTACAGATTGGACGGGTTTAGTTTTTGGTGCATGAATGATTAGAACAGATGATCCGCTTTATAATTTCCATGTATGGTTTCAAGAAAAAAATCAGTCCCAGTCATTAGATTGGGATATTGCTTTAACAGCATTTAAAGATGCAATATGGCATTTTTATTATGCACATAAGCGGCCATTTGTCTGGCGAGAAACTAAAGATTCCTACGCAATTGTTGTATCAGAAATTATGTTGCAACAAACACAAACTCAAAGAGTAGCCCAAAAATTCCCAGAATTTATGGAAGCATTCCCAACATTTCAGTCGCTTGCTCAAGCGTCAACGCAAGAGCTTTTACGGTATTGGGTAGGGCTTGGCTACAACAGAAGGGCCTTTGCATTGCAGTCAATTGCTCAAAAAGTTGTTACTGAATATGGTGGTATTTTTCCAAAAAAACCTGAAGTCTTAGAAACGTTTAAAGGAATAGGTCCTGCAACAGCAGGATCAATTACTGCATTTGCTTATAATAAGCCAACTGTTTTTATAGAAACAAATATTCGCTCTGTTTTTTTGCATCTATTTTTTCATGAGCAAGAAGGTATTTCTGATAAAATTTTATATCCTCTTGTTGCAGCTACCGTTGATCAAGAAAATGCACGAGAGTGGTATTATGCGCTTATGGATTATGGTGTTGTAATTAAAAAGTTGTATCCAAACCCAAGCCGTAAAAGTAAGCATCATGCAAAGCAATCAAAGTTTGAAGGTTCAGATAGGCAAGTGCGTGGCACTGTTATCAAGTTATTAACACAACAAGAGAGCATTGAAGCTGTAAAAATATATGAAATGTTTCCTCAAAAAATTGATACGATTGATTCTATTTTAGAACAACTGTGCATTGAAAAAATGATTCAGAAAAAAAATAATTTGTATTTTTTTAGTAAAAGTTAAAAAATGCCTTTGATGCTCATTATTTGA
>CAIQNR010000014.1 GCA_903873255.1 uncultured bacterium
ATAAAGGATAATCATGAAAAACAGAAATCACATCATCGTAATTACGCTACTCGCTTTACATACGCAATCAGCAATGAGTTCAGATCTTTTTAACTCCAAAGAAGTACGCTATGGAATTGCAGCTTTAGGTGGTGCAGCCATTGGAGCTGCCTGCGTCTATAACTATTTTATAGGCAAACAAATTAACCAAACAAGCTCAGAATCTTCAACCGCTACTCCTATAATAACTTCCAACATACCTACGCCACCTCCACTACCATCACAAGAAAATCTCGCTAAAAGAATAACCACTACTAACGCTACTCAAAATCCTACTGTTATAAGTCATAAAAACCTTACTCCAGCCCAGAATCCTTCACTTGCAGAAGAAGCTGTTAAGGTAAATACACCAAAAAGACAAGCACAAAGAGCCGCCGCACTAGCTGAATTAGAAAAAAGACGTCCCACTAAATAATTAAATTAAGCCAAACTTATTTAAAAGGGAGCATTCAAGCTCCCTTTTTTTATACTCACATTTTAAAAATAAGCTCATTTTATTGCTATAGGCTATCTACCTAAAAAGTGATATACTTATATTCTTAATTCTTTAAAAAGATCCGTCGTTATAAGCCTAAATCAGGAAAAATTATGAAGAGAAAAAAAGGTTTTTTTTCGATATCAGCAGTGGCTGAAATGTTTTCTGTGCACCAACAAACTATTCGTTTATATGAACGCGAAGGTTTAATTGCGCCCAAACGTTCTGATGGCAATACACGCCTTTTTTCTGAAGAAGATGTTGATCGACTAGAAGAGATTATACATTTAACGCATAAAGTTGGGGTAAACTTAGCTGGAGTTCAAATTATTTTAAAACTTCAAAAGCAACTCCAAAAAATGCAAAAAGATATGAATGCTGTGTTTGAAGAGACAACTAAAAACCTCAAAGAACAAGAATATATGCATACCTCTGCAGTTAAAACTGCAACAAAGCAACTTGTGGCTTTTAAAAAAACAAGTTTAACTGACGCACAACTACAGCAACAAAAACCTTCATCTGCCAATATAGATGAAGATAACGATACAATGATAGATGGATGGAAAATCGAGTACGAGCAAGACTAGACAGACTTTTTATCACAAAAATGTGGTAAAACTTTTTTTTTACATCAAAATAGATGACGCTACAAGAGAGGAATAATATGCAACGCTCTACCCGGGGAGGATACATTATGATAGAAGATAAAAATTTAACCGTCTCTTATGAGCTGCTCTATCTATTACAGTGGTTACTAGAAAATGAACCCGAAAAACTTAAAAAACTTATCACAGGGTCTCTAAATAGTGGGCTTAGCGAACATATCAAAAACGCATCAAAAGAAGCGGAAACCAGTCCAGAAGAGATGCAATACAGCATCATAGATTTTTTGGTATTTCTCGAATCACTCCTACATGAATCACTCCACGAAGAACGCCTTAAAAAAATTGTAGAAAAAAAGATGATGCCAGCTCTCGACAATATCGACGGTCAAGAATGTGATCAAGCAACCCTTGATTTTAGTGTTGAAAAAGCATCCTCAAAATTCGAAAAACATCCCAACGAAAATCCACAAGAAATTTTGTTTAAAGAGCTTCTAAAATGTTGGAAGCCTACAAAAAACACGGCAAGTCACTAACACGATAGACATCTTGAATATACTACAAACAGGCGATGTAAAAACCGCCTGTTTTTTTGCATAAAAAGAATTTTATCTCTCGATAAAACACTCGCATCCTTTGTCAGCTCGTATCACTCGAGATGAGCGAAGGGAAATAATATAATTCAAATGCCTCCCGTAGGAGTCTAAACCATTTTTCAGTTTCAGTGCGACAGAATGAAACCCTCAATAAGTCCATTTATGATTATTTATCAAGTTGCTTCTTTTACTCTAAATGAAATGTTCCTCTTCCCCGATCATGTCAGCCTGCCCAAAGAAGCCTTGGAGAAGTTGGGAGTGTTTACCGTAAGGTAAATGTATCGAGACATAAAAAGCACATTAGAAAAAACCAAGTTGCTCAAGTGCTTGCCTAACTTCAAATACCGGCAAGCCAACTATGGAACTATACGACCCCGTAACAGATTGTAAAAACTGCGCACCGTATAATTCAATTGCTATACCACCAGAAGCAATCATACCCAAAGAATGTTCAAGATAACGATCAATCCAAGCATCAGGCACATAAAAAACAGACTGTGAACTCACAACCTCTTGATGCCGAGCATCTACTACCCACTTGCCAGCATGAAATATTCGCTTTTCTATACAAAAACCAGTTGCAGTTGTCAGCACACCATTGCGGCACGCCTTTATTTTTGTAATGGCATCTTCTCTATTTTTTGGCTTACCATGCACAACACCCTCCACATCAACTCCCATGGTATCTGCAGTCAGTACATAGGCAACTTCACCCTCAGTGCCTTTCGGCATACGAATATGTTCCATTTTATAGAGTGCTATAGCAAGCACCGTTTCTTGCAGCGTTGCGCCATGTGGCACCGATTCTTCATCCGCATAATGACCGATAAGTGTAAAGGGTATGCCAACTTCCCGCAGCAACGTTTGCCGTGACTGCGATGATGAACCAAGGAAAAGTATTGCCATAATTATTTCCTATTTGTTCTTAGATGAAAAATAAGGAAATTTCACTTCAGACACAATATCAGTAGCAGAATCTGTAGAAAATACAGAATGAACATCCGATTGATCTTCATCAAGATGACGCGAAACGATATTTATTTTTTTATTAGCAGCGGCACTACTATGTTTACGCTCACAAGCTTCATTAATTAATTTCCATTGCAATGGAGTTAATCGACCTTCAAACTCACGTAGTCCATTAGATTCTTTTTTGCCAGCGCACACAACACCAGTAACTAATAAGACAAGAACAACTATTTTTTTCATAACAAACCTTTTTTTATATAAGCTCTAAAAACCTCTTCAATCCCGCAATAATCGGCTCCATACGAGTACGCAGCAATTCTTGATTAGCATACATATTCACGTCATACTGAGCATCTGGATTCCATGCATCATCATCATCATCATCATCATCATCATTACTATCTTGATAATTTTGAGCAATCGCTCCTTGATCAACCCCTTGAGGCACAACTGTAGTATCATGGTAAAAAAAAATTATTGCTGATGTTCTAGCACTGTTTGCAGCAGAAACATCTACAAAACTTATAAGCGCAGAAAGAAACAAAAGATGCATTATTTTCATAAAAAAACTCCCTAACGTACCTATTTAAAAAAATACCTCTAAAAAAATAAAGATGCAGAAAAACTGCATCTTTATTTTAATATTGGCTGAGAATAATGTATAAACATAAATTAATCAATTAAGCCCTTTTAAATCCCATTCATATCAAATAAAACAGCTTTAATTGTATGATTTTTCATACTCATTTGCTGAAATAATTTATCATAAGATTTTCCAGCCCCACATGGCAGACATCAATAGGTACTTTTTTGTTAATAAGATTATCAATCATGATCCACTCCGGCTCAATCGGCAACTCACAAGCATCAGCATTAGCCACAAATTCTTCATCTTGACTTGTTATCGTTCCTATAAAGAGGGCACAAGAACTGCACTTATTAGAATCGATGATCCAGAAAAAATAATAACTTCCTATATAGTGCTCAATTTTTACTGTTAACCCTAATTCTTCTTGTGCTTCGCGCACAGCACATTCTTCTAAGCTTTCTGCAATTTTACTCTTGAAATCGCATTCAACTTTACCTCCAGCAGGCTCATAAGAAAACTTACCATTCACCATGCGCTTAATAAGAAGAACTTTGCTTTGATCCGTTGGATGCCTTAAAATTATTTTTGCTGATAGAAAAAACAAACCACTCTCCACATCTTTTTTATATTTTAGACCAAAAAAAATGCAGAGCGAACTCTGCATTAAATTTTACCATCTAAAAAAAATGGCTGGGGCGGAAGGATTCGAACCTCCGGTGCCAGGACCAAAACCTGGTGCCTTACCGCTTGGCGACGCCCCATTTTATTTGCTAAACTTAAATCGTTACTACTTACTCACCTGAATCATCAAATGACCCAGCTGCTACTAGTGAACCGTCCTTTTCCATACGTTGATATTCACCAACAACCATTTCTTCGATATGTTTACGCATTTCCGCATTTAACGGGTGCGCTATATCTCTGAAAGAGCCATCTTTTCTACGACGAGAAGGCATCGATACAAACAGGCCTTTCTCTCCTTCAATGATCTTCAAGTCTCTGACTATGAAGGCATTTTCAAACACTATCGTTGCATATGCTTTGAGCCTTGTACCTTCCTTAGCAGGATAGATCTTGACTTCTGTTATTTTCATATTCTTTTGACCTCTCGCCTCATAAACGCCCATCTATACAGGGCAGAAACCATCTGTCGTTGCTTAATGTAATAATAGTCTCTTTTTTTGTCAAACAATAATTAAGCACAAATTACTTTTTTTCAAACGCACGTAGCTTTGCAGATCTACATGCAGCGTTAACTGCCACTTCTTCTTCACCTGCAACCACCAACCCAGGTGCCACAATAGATCCCTCTCTGGCCATTTCCATAGATTTATAAAAATCCTTTACCATACGGTCTTCTAACGAATGGAAACTGATACAAACAAGGCGCCCTTTTGGGGCAAGAGACTTAATCGCTACTGGTAAAAATGATTGAATATTTTCAAGCTCTTTATTTACCACAATACGGAGCGCCTGAAACACTCGTGTAGCAGGGTGCGTTTTACCTTTATGAAATACAATCGTAGAGATAAGGCTTGCCAAATCACCCGTTGTTAAAAATCTTTTAATTTTTCTTCGTTCAACAATTGCAGCCACAATTTGCTTAGTATAAGGCTCTTCACCATACGTCCAAAAAATATGCCGTAACTCATCAGGGTTTGCATAATTTACAATATGGGCAGCCGTAGAAACATAATGAGAATTTGAAAGGCGCATATCAAGAGGTGTATCTCCTAAAAAGGAGAGGCCTTCTTTATTTTTTATCTGAAACTGTGATGTCCCAAAATCGGCGAGGATACCATCAAGCTTCTGTATATTATGCTTTTTAAGAATCTTATAAAGATGGGCAAAACTACCCCATATAAGCTGCAATCTGCCATCAAACTCATCTACCATTTCTTGACCACGGTCATAGGCCGCTTTATCCCAATCAAGCCCGATAACTTGTATCGTTGGATCTGATTCTAAAATTGCCCGTGAGTGACCACCTCCGCCAAAGGTGACATCTAAGTATACACCCCCTGATTTAAGAGCAAGTGCATCAAGCGTTTCTTTCAGGAGAACTGGTATATGGTATACAGGAGTTGTTGTCATAACGTTATAGCGTCTTTTCTTTAAAAGCAAAGGCTGAAACAAGGTTTTGCAATTGCATTCCTCGTGAACCCTTGACCAAAACAGCATTATCATCTTCAAGGAGCAAGTTTAGCTGTTCTACAGCATCTTGCCAACTTTCTGCTGTTTCTATAGAAAGACCATACGGCGCAGTTTCCTTAACTGCCTTCATATGAGAACCAACTAAAAGAAGATGTTTGACTGATCGTGATTTTTTTAAAAATCTGCCAACTTGACGGTGCCAAAAATTACTATCGTCACCAAGTTCTAGCATATCACCAAGCACTGCAATTTTTTTACCCACACCCTGCATATGTTCAAAAGCAAGAAGCGCAGCCTTAACACTTTCTGGCGATGCGTTATAACAATCGTCAATCATGATCCCTTTTTTGTTCTTCATAGAACAGACTTCAAAACGCTGTGCGCACACAGGCAATGTATGAATTGCCTGTACAATTATTTTTGCATCAACACCCAATTGATAAGCAATAGCCGCTGCAGCTAAAATATTATTGATCATCCCTTGGTGTGTATGGGTAAGCGTAACGTTATACTTTGCATGGTATAATTTAAGAACAAAGCTGGTAGTACCACCGGCTGTTTTAATTTTACGAGCCTGTATTTGATTAGTTGTTTTCTGACCAAATCTAATAACTGGATGTGCATACCCCACTTGGCTCAGCACCGCTTGATCTCCATTAATTATTCCAATATTGCATTCATTAAAAAATGAAAATATAGCTCTTTTTTCTGCCGCAATATCAGCAAGCGACCCAAGACCTTCCATGTGACTATGCCCAATAAAAGTGATAAGTGCCGTTGTTGGCCGTAAAAGATCAACTAATTTTGTCATTTCTGATCGAACACCAATGCCAACCTCAAATAAACCAGCCGTATGCTCAGCAGTCATCTTAAGAATATTAAGCGCAATGCCCAATAATGTATTTTGGTTACCTTGTGAAGCAAAACACTGTTGACCACCTTGGCGCACAATATGTGCCGCATATTCTTTGGTGGATGTTTTCCCAACCGACCCTGTTATCCCCACAATTGGACAAGTAATAAGCTTTCTCCACGCGCGCGCAAGCACATATAAAGCCTGCAGTGGATCTTCAACAATAATAATAGTTTTAGTAGCATAAAATTTTTTAATCAGCGCATCAATCAACGGTAATTTTTTAGAAGCAACCAGTACGCCTGCACTTTTAACAAGAGCATCCTCAAGAAAAAGATGGCCATCAACCCGGTCACCCTCGAGCGCTACAAAAACCTGGTCCTTACCTATCGTGCGTGAATCAACAGAAAAAGAAGCCCCTTCAAGGAGTTCTGTCCCTACACACTGAGCATCTGGTAAAATTTTTTGTAAAAAACCTTGATTGAAACGCATACATCTCTCCTAAGTCAACTACTGTTACAGCTTATTTTCGTACAAAAAGAAGATGTCTAGTTTTTATCTTTTTGTCAACATAATGACTACCTTGCATTTAATGAACCATTTTTTTTAAAAAATCAGTCTATTAAAATAACATAAGCCAACTATTAAATTCTTTTATCCAAAATAATTTTTATGAAAAATCATTGAAATCTTATTTGAAATTATTATACCATGATAAGTAAAGGGAAATAGGGATCACTCAAATAAAAGGGTATGAGTATGAAAAACATAAAAAAAATAACGCTCCTAATAGTTCTAACAAGTTCAATGGGTATTAATGCAAACGACGAGATTCTAACAGGATTTTCTATCAACGATTTAAAAGAAGTAGGTAAACATGTTATTAGAGGTGGTCTAGATGCTGGAAAATATCTTGTTAAGACAACTACAGATTTTATAAGCCCACCAGCTGCTGGCACTAACGCTTGGATTACAAATACTGCTAAAGCAGTGGTGCCTGGAGTAAAAAGCATTGGTACTTCTGTAGGTAAAACTATTGCTCAATCAAAAGATTACAGTTATGCAATGGGTACAGGACTGACACTAGCAGCTCTCTACTCAAGTGGCCTTGGTAATAAAATGTTAAACTTCTTTGACTATTCAAAATATGAAAAAATGAACCGCTATCCAACGGCAATTCCTGGTAAATTCCACATACATTTACAATTTGACAACACAGGAACGCAAACCAATTCTGACTATACTAATTGGATTTATGTAGATGCTGATTTTCAAAACAATGAACTTATCGATAATTCTATAACACTTGAACTCACCAATGACACTTCAAATACCTCCACTGTTAATCCAACTCTCCCTAATGATCAGCAAGAAATCAAAAGCGCTTTAATCAGCCGTTTTGCTGCTAGATCTCAAACACAACTTTCTCCTGTAGAACAATTTCTCTATAACGTATTGAATACCATGTATTACAGCGAATCAATGCTTTCAAAAAGAGATCAAATGCATTTTATTATTCGTGTTGGCATTGAACTAAAAACTGATTTTTTACATAAAGCAACTGGCCGTGGTCTTGCGCCAATCACCATCAACTGTAAAAAGCCTGCACAATCATTTGAAACCACACTAAGAAATACAGAGCTCGATACGTTTATACAAAAATTGTACATTTTCCAACTTAAAGATATGACCTCAACAACCAATGATAAAATTGACAGTATTGATTCTTTAAATCTTGGATATCGTAGAATATTACAAGAATTTTACCGTCCAAATCCTATGTATAACGTACGCATACTTAAAAATGGTGCATTGGTCACAGAACTGAAAAATATTGAAGGATTTCCAAACTTAAAAACAAATCTCATCTCATACATTCATTCTAATATGCTTGCAATTTCATCACTAACCTTTGAAACAACTCTTATATTTATACCAAAAAATCCACTCCAAAATGACGACATAACAAAAACAAATACTTTCTACTACCTCAACGCAATTTCTGGTGAAGGCAAAGATACAAATAGCGTTTTAAATGAAATAGAAGAAAGATCAAAGCTGAGCACAATCTCTATAGATGAGGAAGAAAACAACCCTCTACTTTCTAAAGTACAACCACTACAAAAAACAGGTCAGAGAATTTTAGGGTCAACAACCCGCTCATCCAGAATACAAACACCACAAAGTAGTTCAAGATTAGGAAATCAAGGATTAAGTATACGTAGAACAGCCAGGCAATAATACAATTCCATCACGTAAAGAAACTAAAAAGATCTATAAGAGCGTGCTTGAAGAACTAAGGGACAGCGTTCGAGTTTATGATGAAGAATAATTCGTAAGCACGCATATTAAAAATAAAAAATAATGGGGTGGGAGAAAATTTCTACCCCGTTATTACTATAAAAAGGGAACCATGAAGATACTAAAAAACATACCTATCGTTTTGATTTTACTATCTTGTGCGTCATCCCTTTTTGGATTTGATATGTCCGAAGATTATTACAACAACAATAATTTTGAATCTAACCAATCAAAAGATTATGGTTCAATTCCTAAATGGCTGCTCAAACCAAAGCAATCGCCAGAAAAATATAAAAGTTTAAAAATAACCAACCTTCAGTCATCATCTAAAACTATACCAGTTTACAACAAACCGGCTGATTTAAAAAATAATCAACAACCAAAATTACCTACCCCGTTAGACAGATCTGCCGTTCTTGAGGCAGAACAAGAAGCGCAAAGAGCATTTAACAATTTACAGGTTCAAAGAAACATACTACTTGGAAAAATTCCCACAGAAAAACCTGAAGCCCTTCGCGAAGACAGTTTCCTTGATGATTATCTAGGAAAAACAACAGTTGATGTACTTGGAAAAGTTGGGCAAGGTACTGCATGGGCAGCGGAAAAAGCAGCAGTTGGTGTTTATAATACAGCACTTGCAACTGGAAACGCACTGATTAATGCACCAGAAACTATTGGTAATGTTGCAGCAACCATCAATAAAGAAAAATACAACTTGTTAGGTGGCACTGTAGCTTTAGGCGCAGCCGTACTTCTTGCAAAACCACTTAATAAACATATTGTTACTCCTATTGGCATAGCTGTTAAAGACAGTTTTTTACCTAATGAAAAAATTTCAGATATGCTCACAAGAAACGTAGGTAACAATATTACGTATAACCTTACCATATCTTATGGATTAACTAATTATACACTGCGTTTTAACCCTCAAAATCAAAATCCCTATACATTACCCATAAATCAACCCCTTATAAATGAATTTGAACAAAATAAACTTATTCAAAAAACAGATTTTATCCCTGAACAAGAATTTTTACGTATAGTTCTGCAAATATTACATGGATTATCACCCATCACCATCACCGGCGATGTTACTATTGAAGGCCAATATCGCAAATTGAATCCTCTAACTCTTTCTATAACTGAAGATAATAGTGATGCCGATTATTCTCAAAGAGCAGCAGAAATATACCAAACATACCTTAAAGATATGTTCCAGAACGTGCTGTATACTAAAGCATCAGAAGTAAAAATAGCTGTAGGAGTTCCTACATTTTACCGCTGCACTATTACACCAAGCTCTATTACTAAAAAGCTTTTAGG
>CAIQNR010000015.1 GCA_903873255.1 uncultured bacterium
AAAAAATTACCAAACTTTATGACAAACACTCTTACCTTAGAAGATACCAATGTTCAATTTAATACGGAAATGAAGAAAAAATTTATTACCTGGGCTCAAAATTTTATGCAAACAAATTCAACCACCTCTGCAGCAACTACACCTCTTCAATGGGATATTAAACCTGCGTGTATTGCACAATGGGGTAACAACAGAAATGAACAACATTATGGTTATTTTTCGTGGATCAAAAATTCTGGCATTTTCACATCTCCAAAAAGCGAGACTACCTACATCCTTAATACACAAACATTTGAATGTGATCCGGTTAATTTTAGCAGACTTAAAGCAAATGTTACCAATCCAAAAAACAATGCCACACTTCAAGCAGAACTAGCAGCATCTCTCCAAATTCTCAATTACGTTTCTACTGTAAAAACATATTTTGAAACTATAGAGAAAAATCTTGCTCTTATTTTTGATCTACCAAAAAAATTGACTGAGTTAGTTAAAGACTTACACAAATATCCTAGAAACCCTCTAATACTAAATGCTATACGAGGCATACCGACATACGTAAATGCCCTCAATAGAGATCTCGCTACTGGATCAATTATTTACCAAAACCCTTATGCAGGAGTCATACAACCTAACAACATTATAAAGGGATTTGAAGACATGCAAACACTTCTCAATGGCCTAAGATTATTAACATTAGGCAGTAACTCTTTAATTCAAAATATTTTAAATGATCTACAACTTCTCACTTCAAAAACACCGTTTACTGAAATAAAAACGGCACTTAATAGCATTGCTACTACTACCCAATCACTTACTATTCATTCGTTGCCTTTAGTGAGTAATCGCTCTAGAGATATTAATGTAAAAGCGCAAACTCTTAAAAATCAATTTGATGGATATTTACCTACTCATGGAAATGGGCAACCACTTAGCCTTTCTCTAGTGAGAAAAAATATTGAAATACTCAAAAAACTTGCTACTGATGAAAGTTCTCCACTTAATATCACCAAATCCATTATGCAAAAAATGGGCCTCCAGTATAACCCTGCGTTACATGCGTATATGGAGTTACCGCAAAGTTTAGATGATTTTGTTACTGCTTGTTTATCAAATAATGTTACTGATGAGCAGTATCTTGCTATGATTTTTGATGTGTACATTGCCCAAATTTTTACTTAACAACCCTTCTCATTTTCCCCCCCATGGACGGCATAACCTTCCCCTGCATTTCAAGCATCTCAATCAAACGAGCTGAACGGTTGTACCCAATTTTAAAACGGCGCTGCAATAATGAAATCGATATCTCATCAATGTCAGATAAAAAATTCATTACTTCATGGAGTAAAGGATCATTTTCTTCTTGTGCATTTTGGGCAGATTGATACACCGCAAGAGCTTCTTGAAGATCTATATACTGAACCTTTACTTGCCCATGAATATGATTCACAAGTGCAGAAATTTCTGTGTCACTAACGTAAGCACCATGTACGCGGCGAATTCTTGAACTTTGTGCATCCATAAAAAGCATATCCCCTTTGCCCAAAAGTAATTCTGCTCCGCCTGTATCAAGAATAGTACGAGAATCTATTTTTGATGAAACTCTAAATGAAATTCTGCTGGGAAAATTTACCTTAATAACACCGGTAATAACATCAACTGAGGGACGCTGAGTTGCCACAATAAGGTGAATGCCAGCAGCACGGGCCATCTGTGCAAGACGGGCAATATTACCTTCGATATCTTTACCCGCTACCATCATAAGATCGGCAAGTTCGTCTATCATTAAAACAATAAAAGGTAGCGTATCTGTCTGCCCCGTTTCTTTGCACATCCGTTTATAATCAAGAATATTTCTCACCCCTTTTTGCGCCATCAATTCGTAACGATCTTCCATCGTTTTAACAAGCCACTGAGTAACGGGTGCTGCTTTGCGTGGATCGGTAATAACAGGAAACAGAAGATGGGCAATATCATGGTATGCAGCAAATTCAAGCCGCTTAGGATCGATAATGATCAGTTTAAGTTGAGAGGGAGAAAGTTTACACAGCAAACTTGCAAGCATGGCATTAAGCGCTATCGATTTACCGGAACCGGTTGAACCTGCAACAAGCAAATGGGGCATATCTATCAGATCAACAACCACATTTTCACCCGAAGTATCTTGACCAAGAACAAGGGGTAAGTGTGCACGTGATTGTAAAAATGCCTGCGACCGAACTATATCACCCATTTTAACGCTTTTGCGTTCTTTATTAGAAACCTCAAACCCCACTTTTGATGTTCCTGGAATGGGGGCTATGATGCGGACCGACATTGCCTCAAGAGCAAGGGCAAGGTCGTGCTCTAATGCTAGAATTTTACTTACTTTACTATCGATATCAGGTTGATATTCAAAAAGCGTAATAACCGGGCCTGGTTTAATTTTGGTAACTGCACCAGCTACACCAAAGCGGGAAAGTTTTTCTTCTAGCACTCGTGCTAAGTGAGTATGTTCTGATGTTGTTTGACTCTGCTGAGGTTTTTCTGATGCTGCAAAGAGCGTCACCCCTGGAATTTGATACGCATCATGGGATTCATGCACTACAGAAACTGGCTGCTTACCAGAATCATACGCATGATGCGATTCACTCTGAGATGGCTTACGGCACACAGTACTTTGTTCTGACGACATTTTTGGTTGCTCAGCATAGGCGGGACTAAAATGGGGCTCATCTTGCACCACTTTTGGCGAACGGGTAAACAGAAATTTCCATACAGAGCGAACTATACTTACGCAGAGGTGAACTATGGTACTCATGGTGCGCCAGACAAGCATAACAATGGGTGTAAACCAGATGTGTCGACGATTAAAAAGATAGGTTATTGTTGCATGAATAGTGTGCACAGCAAGTATAAGAGATGTGCGTGTTAAAATTAAAAATTCTGCAAAAAGTGCCACATACAACAACAATGCAATAACCGCTCTGTCGAACCACTGAGATAAAAAAGTATAGACAAATTGGCCAACAACTCCGCCACCGGTAAAAATAGCATCTGCATCTGATGTATAAAAATGGAATAATAACGCCAGCGTTACAAGAGTGAGCGGCGCAATCCAGATACGATCATATTCGCGATCATACTTTTCTGATAAACAACAGTGAGAAAAATACAAAAAAAAGGGAATCAATGCATAAGCAGTTGATCCAAAAAAATAAAAACAAAGAGAAGAAATATGGGCACCGATTATTCCCATCAAATTACCAATATCTTTAGTATTTGAGCTGTAATAAAACCAAGAAGGGTCGGTTAATTTAAATGATGGAAGTGCAAAAAGTAAAAACATTCCGGCGATACCTGATAAAGCACCAATTATTTTTGAAAGATATTGCACATTGACAGTGAACTTTTTGTTTGATTTTAAGCTGTAACGAGACATTGAATTCTCCCCTGTTTTTATATGTATTTTGACTTAAAAAGTAGGAGTCAGCTTATAAAAAAGTGAATTCAAAAGACAATCTCTTTTATATTTTTAGTTCTTTGTAGCAATCCAATTATTTTTTTTAATTAATATTTCGAGGTCCTCCCGGACAGGGCTATAAGGGCAAACCCCTTTTGGTACCATGTCCCGCCGTAGCCTTGGCGAAGGAGGATGCCCGCATAGGGCAAAAAGATAATTGAAAAAAGAAAATAGGGGGCCTGCTCTTCGAAGCTCGCAGAGCGAAGTAGAGATTGTTACATAAAAAAATAAGTTTTATAAAAATAGGTCAGATGCCATAGATATAAGCAATAAAAGCAGTCCCTATAACATACCAACCCAAAACATAGACTTTATCTTTATTAATTAACCTACCAACCAACTGCAATGCAAAGTACGAAACAACCATGGCACAAAGAGCAACAATCAAAATTGATGGCGTAAATATCGCCCCCGAAACTTCACCACTATACACTCCATAGAGTCCTTTTAAAAATGCCACACCAAGAAGCGGCATCTGAATCAAAAATGAATACCCAAATGCATGATAATTGTAAAAACCAAGCCAGCGAGCAGCAACATACGTGCTTGCAAATCGAGAAATTCCTGGCAACAAGCTTAGAGCTTGTACAATACCAAGAATAACACCATCACGATAGGTAAGAACTTTTTTAGTTGGCACTTTTTTGCAGCAGAGTAACGAAAATAAAAAGGCCGCTGTTATAGAAAAACCAACATATAATGGGATAGTTATCAAACTGAATAGCCTGAACACAAGATACCCAAGAGCAGTGATATGACCAACTATCAAGCATACCATCGCTAATGACCATAAAGACTTATATGTTTGCCTTATATGAAGCAAATACCAGCTTATAACATCAAAAAAGTATACGCCTACAACAACTATTGTTGGGCCATGCATAAGAAAATCAATATCTACTGGCATGCTACAAGCTTTGATATTTGTATATAACTCCAAGAGATGCGTCCATAAAGCACAATTCCCGGAACTACTGATCGGAAGTGACTCTAAAACTATTTGGAGAAAGACAGTACCTAACAAATACAGCATCGCATCACCTCTTATGCAGAGAAAAACCTTTTAAACAACGGACAATACAACAATCTCTACTATAATTGTTTACATTCAAAAATCCTAGTGAGTATAATCACTATCATGCAATCAAAATAACATGGGTTTTAAAGAGTTGACTTGTATCTTGAAATATATTAGCGTTTGCTTTGAGTAGTTAAAAGTAACTGCGCTGTGCATCCAAACGAAAGTTAAGTGTGCAGCGATAGGAACGAAAGGAGTGTGTAGAGATAGTAATTAGAAGAAGCGTCTATTCTTCATTTTTTCACAAACCGTATTGTTTTTCACACATTCAAATCCACACATTGTGGGTATGAAAAGGAGTAAATTCTTATGAATAATGTTGCTAAAAAATTAGCAGTTGCGTTATTGCTTAGCGTGCCATGCATGCAAGCGGTACAAACAACTGGTCAATCATTCTACATGGGCCACTCACAAACAGGTACCATGAATGACGTACTTGGATGGAACAACCAAATTAACCTTTTCGGAAACGATGAGTTTAGTTTTGTATTTAAGGGACAAACAGAAGGCGGAATGTCATTTTCAAATTCTAAACTTGCTCCTTACTTCACATCAAACGGTACCAAACAAATGGTATTCGGACCTGCACACAACGCAACAACCTATGCATCAACAGATGTTTCTGGAATCAACTTCTTGCTTTCAGACACCTTCCAATCAACTGTAGTTTTTAACCCTGAAATTACAAACTGGGTTACAGACTTTGCTGCTTACCTTGATTTAGCTAACTGGTGTGAAGGCCTTCATTTAAGAGGTCACCTTCCATTACAATATCTTAAACACAACCTTGAATTAACAGAAACAGTAGCTGCTGCTGGTGGAGCAACCTACACAAATCACTATGTAAGCAACGGAACTCCTGCTGTAGCTTACACCAGTGTTGCACAAGCATTCCAAGGTGACAAACTTGGCGGTGACGCATTACAAGTATGGAACTATGGGACTATCAACGGATCTCACCATGGTACAAAAGTTACTGACATCACTGCATCTATCGGTTACAACTTTGTGAACAATGAAAATGGTCACTTTGGTTTAGAAGTCGGTGGATTGTTTGGTGCTGGCGGTAAGTCAAAAGCTAAACATGTATTTGAACCAATTTTTGGTACAGCTGGACGTATGGGCATCTTTGGTGCTGTAGACGGACATGCAGTTCTTTGGACTGGTGAAAACGACGAAAAACAACTCCAATTCTTCGGAAATGGTAAAGTTGGATACGTTTTTGCTAACCACCAATTACGTTCATATGACTACCTAAACTTTGGTACCTGGTCACGTTACTTGCTCGTAAAAAAGATCACAACAGTAAGCACAACAGGAAATTCAGTTTACGGCGGTATCGACAACTCTATCAACATCACAACATTACATGCAAAAATTGGTGACTACGTTAACTTTGACGTAAGCGCATTGTTTGACATGCAATACAATAACTTCAACTTCCAACTCGGTTACAACCTTGGTGGACAAAGCGCAGAAAAGCATAAGGGTTTCACCGACACAATCACTGCAAACACTTACATCGTATACGCACCAACATTGGCAGCTGACTACATTACTGCTGCTGTAGGCGGTAACAACGCAGTTTCAGCAACTGGTGTTACAAACGTTGAAGGAAACTTCAGTATCAATGGTGATATCACTACTACTGTTCCAGCAGTTTTAGAACTTACTACTGCTAACGAAGCAACAATTGCAATTACTAACTCATGGTTAGACACAAACTCAGCTCTTGCAAAAACAATAATTGCTCACTCAGTAGTTGGTGCTGTTAACTACACATGGAGAGACAATGAGTACGTTCCATGCGTAGGTATTTACGGTAAAGCAGAATTTGACGGTAAAGACCATAACACTGCAGACCTCTGGGCTGTAGGGTTACAAGGTAACGTTTCTTTCTAAGGTTATAGCTTATTCCTAAGCAAACCTAAAACTAGTACTAAAAAAGGCTCGGATCACTCCGGGCCTTTTCTATTATATCTATCTAATAAAATAATTATAAAATCTCGTCCTCCGAATCACTCACAGCTTGCTCTTGTTCTTCATGATCACGCAAACGAGCTTCTAACTCAAGACCTAATGCTATAAGTTTTCCATTTTTACTTTTTAAAATACTTTTTTGCAAAACCAATTGAGCACATTCTCTTTCTAATTTTTCAATAACCAAATCTCTTCTTTGTAATTTTCTTTTGTACCGATAAAGGCTTTTTTCTAATGATATATTTACCTGAACAAGTTGAGTATTTATCTTTTTTAAAAAATCAATTTCAGTTTCACACAGCTCCAACAACTGCGCTTGTTGTTGATTTTGTAGTGATAATTCTTCCATGTAAGCAGGAATCTTTTTTTCATAATGTTCTTGAGATTCCCGAAACAATGCATACAAACTCAACATTTTTGTTTGCGGGACCATAAGGCCATTCGAAAGAGCAACAGAATCTGTAAGTGTTCGCCCCTTCTGAAAATGGTGTACTTCATCTGCTAATCTTTCTATTTTACCAAGTAATGATTCAAAAACATCTTGATCTGGAAGCGCCCGCCCAGGAGATCCAGGCGTCCACATTGCCATTGAATCATCTGACGATGCAGCACATGAAGAATTATAGCTGCTAACACTTGAAACATCATAACTTGCTACACTTGCAGCATCATCTGCACGATATAAATGATGACTTGCACCAAAAATAGAGAGAGGAATTGTAATAACACTATATAATCCAAAAAACAACTTGGCATTCTTCATACATCTCCCCTTTATAACCAAAAAAGAACTCAACCCTTTTAACTACAGTTAGTTCAATACTTGGCAATAGAGATCTCATCTGTCAACTTTTTAAAAGAATAAGGAGCTTTTTAAAGCTAGAAAAAAAGGATATTTGTTGTAATTGAAAATCTATAACAAAATATAGCTAACAAAAAAGCTCGGTGTAACAACCCGAGCTTTTTATAATTTTTACCAGTTATTGAATATTTTTATCTATCAAAAAAAATGTTTTTGATTATCCAATGATGCATCATGAGGTGCTCTGCGCATTCGCTTACTTTCTATATCTGGAGTTGGCAAACCTTCTAAAGAAGGTACCATTAATACTGATTGCTCTGGGAAGCTTCGCCCAGCCACAGTACGACGCCTAGCAAGAGGACTACTCTGTTGTTGTAAAGATTTTCTATTTGGTGAAGCATGTGGAGAATTTTTTGGGGTTATTTGCACAGGAGAAATATTTTCTTGTTGTAATAATGTCACTTGTTGTTGTAATGATGTTATTTCTGCTGTAAGCAAAACATTTTTTTGAGCTAATTCATTTTTTTCTTTTTCTAATTTTTCTTTTTCTTGTAGCTTTTTTGCTTCTACTTTTTGTATTTTTGCCTGCAGCATTCTCAGCTCTTCACTTTCTGTTTTTTGCCAAGCCGCTGAAATTTCATTCTTTAACCGAGTATTTTCGCTTGAAGTTCTTCTAAATAGTTCTAATAGACCTATCCATTTTCTATCTTCTACTTCAATAGAACCACCCTCTTGTGTTCTTGAGTGATTAAGTTGTGCAACTCGCTCTCCTGCAGTTTTAGCAATTACTGCTATTTCCTGATACGTAGCTCCATTAATTGCACGTTGTATATGTGAAATAATAAGGCCTGAACTCGCATCTGAACTTTGCTCAGCACCATACGCCTGCATTGCACATACCATTGATAAAACATAAAATCCGTATTTCATAATAAATCCCTTAACATTCTCTTTATCCATTTATTCTCAACACACATCCTATACATACAAGATTATTCTCTAAAAGAGAAAGGCTCTAAATAATCTCAATGCTACAGAAACAAAACCTGTTTTTAAAAAAAGTTAGGATTTATTATAATGAATATTATAATTTTTACAAAATGAAATTAATAAAAAGAGTTAATTTATTTTTATTACATAAAATAAATCGTACGCACATGTAAAAAACTATTCTTTTGTATGTTTTTGAAGATACTCAACAATGGCATCAACCGATGTTAAGAGATCTGCATCAGTATCATTAATTTCAAGACCAAACTGTTCTTCAAGACGCATAACTATTTCTATACAATCAAGTTCATCAGCCCCCTGACTAAGCAAACTTTCTACTGTATCTATTTGATCATTATTTTTTTCTAGTTGTTGTGCCGCAATTGCAAGCACTTTTGATTGGAGCGTTGTTATATCAACCATTGTTTTTCCTTCATACATAAACTTTAAGCACTTAATTCTTTTATGCAATTTTCTACATCTGCAAGATACTGAATAGTATAGAGAGTTTTTTGAGGAAAAACAGATTGAAACAATGGTAATAACCAATCCCCTGGACCTATCTGAAGAATAACATCACAGTCTTCAAACGCACTTATAACTGCATCAAGATGTGAGGGGGCATGAATATGCTGCATTAATGATGCCAGAACCACTTCCCCTTCTGTAAGTGTTTGCCCAATTGCTCCACTAACAAATGGAATATGCATTGATGTAATGTCAATTTTTGCTAAATACATTTTAATTGATTTAACAATATCATCCATTACAAATGAATGGAGACCAGAACCAAGTTTTAAATTTTTTACTAATGCTTTTTTTGCTTTAAGAATTTTTTTTACTGCATCAATCGCTTCAAGCGTGCCGGAAAGTATGTAACGATCTGTTGGTTCATAAACCGAAATAGTTACAAAATCATCACCCTTTGTAACCTTTGCGCACAGCTCTTCTACAAGATCACGCGGATACCTTGTCACCAATATTTGTGCATATTTATCATCGGTAATAAGTGCTTCATATGCTTGTGAATACTTATTGATAAAATAGAGCGCATCAACAAAGGTGAGGCCGCTGGCTGCATATACAGCGCTATACTCACCAACATCAATTCCTGCAACTATAGATGGGGTAATACCAGATTCACGAAGCACATCAACAATGCATGTTTGGACTAAAAAAAGAGAAAGATAGGCATTGTAAACTTTAGTAATTTCTATATCTGATGAAGCAAAACATAATTTCACAAAATTAATATCAAGAC
>CAIQNR010000016.1 GCA_903873255.1 uncultured bacterium
ACGCTCTTCCGATCTAAAAGAAGGCTGTCAGCCCTCGGGCCCGGCGGTGTTATGAAGGATCGCGCAACTTTTGAAGTGCGTGACGTTCATACTTCTCACTATGGACGTATCTGTCCTATTGAGACTCCTGAAGGTCAAACTGTTGGTTTGATTTCTTCTTTATCTTCTTATGCAATGGTAAACGATTTAGGGTTTATTGAAACAGCATACAGACCAGTTAAAGATGGAAAAATTGAAGACAAGGTAGTGTTCTTAGATGCTTTCTCTGAAAGCGAACATTATATTGCTCAAGCTGATGCTGTTAAGCCTGGCGGCAAAAAAATTGAAACAAAAACTGTTGTTGCTCGACATGAAACAGACTTTACGGTTGTTTCAACTGATATAATTGATTATATCGATCTTTCGCCAAAACAACTTGTTTCTGTTTCTGCAGCATTAATACCTTTCCTTGAACATGATGACGCATCTCGTGCTCTTATGGGTGCGAACATGCAACGTCAAGCAGTTCCATTAATTAAAACAGAAGCCCCACTTGTTGGAACTGGAATGGAACGCGAAATTGCAAAATCTTCAAACGCTTCTGTTATTGCACGTAGAGCTGGATTTGTAGAATATGTTTCTGCAGATAAAGTTGTTGTTCGTTGCGATGAATCAGAATTTGAATCAGTTGAAGATTGGGCATCTCAAGGTGTTGATATTTATCATTTAAAGAAATTCCAAAAATCAACAATGAGTACATGGGTTCACCACGTGCCAATCGTTAATCAAGGTCAACGCGTTAAGGCAGGCGATGTGCTTACTAACGGTTCTGCTATGGATAATGGCGAACTTGCTTTAGGTGCAAATATAGTTGTTGCGTTTATGCCATGGCATGGATACAACTTTGAAGACGCTATTGTTTTAAGCAAACGTCTTGTAACAGATGACGTTTTTACTTCTGTAGCGATAGATGAGTATGTTGTTGATGCTCGAGATACAAAGCTCGGGCCTGAAGAAATTACTCGTGATATTCCTAATGCGAGTGAACATGCATTATCTGCACTTGATGAAGATGGGATTATTAAAGTTGGTTCTCGTGTTAAACCTGGTGATATTCTTGTTGGTAAAGTTACCTTAAAAGGTGACGTTCAATATTCTCCAGAAGAAAAATTATTACGAGCAATTTTCGGTGAAAAATCCCGAGAAGTGCGCGATACTTCCTTGCGAGTACCACCAGGGGTTGAGGGAATGGTGACAGACGTCAAAATTTTCTCAAGAAGTGGTATCCGTAAAGATAAACGTTATAAAGAAGAAGTTCTTAAACAGATTCAAAAGCTTGAAGGTGATTTTGCACAACATGCAGTATTCCTAAAGCGTATGATGGCTGAAAAAATAATAGCATTATTAGATGGTCAAAAACCTGCACAAAAAGATGCATCTGAGTTCTTTACAAAAGGTGTTTTTGATGCTGAAAAAATGCAAGGTCATGCTGTTGAAGTAATTACTTTGTTACGTCCTGTCGATAAGAAATTGGCAGAAGAAGTAGATCATGTAGTGACAACGCTACAAACACAATTACATGTTCTTGAAGGACTTCGCGAAGAAAAAATCAACAAGTTCAAAAAAGGTGATTCTCTTCCTTCCGGTGTTATCAAAATGGTTAAAGTCTACATCGCTATGAAACGTAGTGTACAAGTTGGTGATAAAATTGCCGGTAGACATGGTAACAAAGGTGTTGTTTCTACTATCGTTCCTCGTGAGGATATGCCTTACATGGAAGATGGAACTCCAGTGGATATCGTATTGAATCCAATTGGTGTACCTGCTCGTATGAACGTTGGGCAAATTTTAGAAACAATCTTAGGTTTTGCTGGTAGAGAAATTGGTAGAAAACTATCAGATATCTTGCAAAAAAATGGGGCATCAGAAGTTAAAACGTTCCTTTCTAAGTACTTTGAAAAAGAATTTATTAATAAATTCGAAGAAGTTCATGGAGAAGAAGGTCTTATGTCGCTTGCAAGAAAAACAGCAAAAGAAGGATTGAGATTTACGGTTCCAGTCTTTGAAGGTCCTGAATTTGAGACAGATATTAAGCCAATCTTAAAAGATCTTGGTATGTCTCAAAATGGTTCTTATCGTATCAGAGATGGACGAACTGGTGAATATTTTGATCAACCAGTTACGGTTGGTTCGATTTATATGATGAAATTGAATCACATGGTTGATGATAAATTACATGCTCGATCTGTTGGACCATATTCTCTTGTTACACAGCAACCATTGGGTGGTAAAGCTCAGTTTGGTGGCCAAAGATTGGGAGAAATGGAAGTCTGGGCATTGCAGGCTCATGGAGCTGCATATGCATTGCAGGAAATGTTAACCTATAAATCAGATGATATTGCAGGTCGTCATAAAGTATACGATGCAATAGTTCATAATGATCAAATCCCAGAGCCAGGTTTGCCAGAGTCATTCAATGTATTGATCAAAGAGCTACAGAGTTTAGGGTTACAAGTGGATCTATGTAAGATTGGTAAGGAGGAGGTTAATGAATAATCAAATGCTCCAAAGGTTTAGAGAGTATATAAACGTAACTCAGTTTAATGCGTTACGAATTAGCTTGGCTTCTCCTGATAAGGTTAAGGCTTTATCATATGGTGAAGTTAAGAAGATAGAAACTATTAACTATCGTACGCTTAAACCTGAAAAAGATGGATTATTTTGCGCAAGAATTTTTGGACCAGTTAAAGATTGGGAATGTAACTGCGGCAAATATAAACGGATGAAACACCGTGGCGTTACGTGTGAAAAATGTGGGGTTGAAGTAATTCAATCTCGCGTTCGCCGTGAACGTATGGGGCACATTGAATTAGTAGCTCCAGTTTGTCATATTTGGTATCTCAAAGGGATACCTAGTTATTTAAGTTTAGTTCTTGATTTCTCGGTTAAAGATCTTGAGCGAGTTGTCTATTTTGATGTTTCAATAGTTCTTAATCAAGGAAACTCTCCTTATCCATTAAAAACACTTGTTTCTTCATCAGAATATGAAGGTTATATGGATGCTCATCCTGAAGATCTATTATTTAGAATAGGTAGCGGTGCTGAGGCTGTTAAGGAACTTTTAACAAACATTAACCTTCAAGAAGAAATAGCTCGTTTAAAGGAAGAATATAAACGAACAAATTCTGTTGCAGTTAAACATAAATTAATTAGAAGAATTAAAATATTTACGAATATTGCACAGTCACATCTCCGTCCTGAGTGGATGGTGATGTCTGTTCTTCCAGTGTTACCGCCGGATTTACGTCCGCTTGTACCGCTTCCAGAAGGCGGAAGATTTGCAAGTTCTGATTTAAATGAATTATATAGACGTGTTTTAAACAGAAACATTCGTCTTCGTCGCTTGTATGAAATCGAAGCTCCTGAAGTTATTATCAAAAACGAAAAACGTATGTTGCAGGAATCTGTAGACGCGTTGATTGATAATGGCCGTAGAGGGCAACCTGTTCGTGGATCAAATAAACGTCCACTTAAATCATTAAGTGAAATGTTACGTGGTAAGCAAGGTCGATTCCGTCAAAACTTACTTGGTAAACGTGTAGACTATTCAGGTCGATCTGTAATTGTTGTTGATCCAGAGTTAAAACTTGATCAATGTGGATTACCAAAAAAGATGGCCCTTGAATTATTTAAGTCATACATTTATGCAGGGTTGCTTGAACGAGAAATCGCTCCAAACTTACGTGTTGCTAAAAAGATGGTCGAAGAAAGTCACAACGATGTGTGGGACGTTTTAGAAGATATCGTTAGCAAGCGTCCAGTACTTTTAAACCGTGCACCAACATTGCATCGTTTAGGTATACAGGCATTCCATCCGATTCTTGTTGATGGTAAAGCTATCAAAATTCATCCACTCGTTTGTGCGGCATTTAACGCTGACTTCGATGGTGACCAGATGGCAGTTCATTTACCGTTGAGCGATAGAGCCTGTAAAGAATCTGAAGAATTGATGTTATCAACTCGTAATATTCTTTCTCCCTCTAACGGTTATCCGGTAACAGTTCCATCACAGGATATGATTCTTGGATTACATTATATGACAAAAGTCAGATGTAATCTTAAAGGTGAAGGGATCGTTTTCTCTGGTATTGATGAAGTTATAACTGCTTCCCAATGTGAACAAGTTGATTTGCATGCTCGTATTAAAGTGCGCTTAAATACAGGTGCCCTTGTTGATACAACAGTTGGACGAGTATTATTACATCAATCATTGCCTGAAGGATCAGATTTTGAATGGACAAATAAAATTGTTCAAAAAAGTGATTTAAAGAAAATAATTAGAGTGATTTATGCACAGTTTGGTCAAGAAAAAACTGTGTTATCGCTTGATAAAATTAAAAAGCTTGGTTTTTATTATTCTACTCAAAGTGGTGCATCATTCTGTATTGATGATCTTCTTTCTCCAGTCTCAAAAGATATGCTTCTTAAGCATGCGGAAAAAGAAGTTTCTAAAGTTGAAAAACTATATCAAGATGGTGTTATTACTGACGGTGAACGTAAAAACAAAGTTATTAGTACTTGGTTCCATGCTACATCAGAAATTGCTAACGACATGTTACGTGGTTTTGAAGAACAAGATCATGCTGCATTTAAAAATGAAAATAATACACTTTCTCCTTTTAATTCAGTCTATATGTTCTTGGTATCAGGAGCTAAAGGTTCTAAAGAACAAATTAAACAGCTCGTTGGTATGCGTGGATTGATGGGTAAGCCATCAGGTGAAATTATTGAAACGCCAGTTAAGGCAAACTTCAAAGATGGTCTAAGCGTATTCGAGTACTTTATTTCTACTCACGGGGCTCGTAAAGGGCAGGCCGATACAGCGCTTAAAACAGCAAACTCTGGGTATTTAACACGTCGTTTAGTTGACGTTGCTCAGGATGTTGTTGTTTCCATGAAAGATTGTCAATCTATGGGATATCGTACGATTACCGATTTGCGTGAAGGTGGTGATATTATTCATCCATTAAGCGCTCGGGTGTATGGTAGAGTTGCAGCTGCAGATATTAAAGATCCAGTAACTGGTGAATTATATGCAAAGCAAGGTGATGTTATTACAAGAGAAATTTCTGAAAGAATAGAGCAATCTGCTGTTTCTGAAATTGATGTACGTTCTGTACTTTCTTGTCAAGCAAAACGCGGTGTTTGCGCTCAATGTTATGGATATGATCTTGCACGATGCGACATTGTAGATGTTGGTGTAGCGGCAGGTATTATTGCTGCACAATCAATCGGGGAACCTGGTACACAGCTAACTATGAGAACCTTCCACGTAGGGGGTACTGCAAGTGGTGAAGCTACACAATCAGCATTTTATGCAAAGCATGATGCTATTGTTGAACTTCGCGGAGTAAGAAGTATTGTAACTCGTGATGGAAAAAACATTGTATTAAGTCGTAAAGCAGAGCTTGTTTTAAGATCTGATGATGGACGAGAAATGCAACAAAACATTATTGATTACGGTTCATTCTTACTTGTAGAACAAGGTCAAAAAGTTAAAAAGGGCGATAAACTTGTTGAATGGGATATCAACGCAAGTGTTATCTTAACCGAAAAAGAAGGTACTATTCAGTACGTTGACCTTATTAACAATGTGACTATTCAAGAAGAATATAACGAAAATTCTCAATCGACGGCTAAGATTGTTCTTGAACATAAGAGTGATAAATATCAACCAGGATTTGTTATCATTGATAAAGATGGTAACGAAGTTGCTCATTATTACTTGCCATCAGGAGCGTATGTTTCTGTAGCAGATGGAGCAGAAGTAAAAGCTGGGGACGCTATTGCTCGTATGCCTCGTGAAACTTCTAAATCTAAAGATATTACCGTTGGGGGCTTGCCACGAATTGCTGAATTATTCGAAGCTCGCGCTCCAAAAGAGTCTGCTATCTTATCAGATGTAGATGGTATTGTTACATTCGGTGGACTGTATAGAGGTATGCGTAAATTAGTAGTAAGTACTGATACAGGCATTGTTCATGAATATTTAGTTCCTCGTGGTAAACAAATTAACGTACAAGAAGGTGACAGAATTAGCGCAGGCGACCATTTAACTGCTGGTGAACCGGTATTACATGACTTACTCCGTATTTTAGGAGCAGATCATTTGCAGCATTATATCGTTGACCATATTCAACAAATTTTTAAATTACAAAATGTTGATATCAGTGATGGACATATAGAAATTATTGTTCGTCAAATGATGCGTAAAGTTCGTGTTACTGAGCCAGGAGATTCAGACTTCCTCATCGGAGATCGTGTAGATAAGATTCATTTTAAAGAAGTGAACTTAGCATTACGTGAGCAAGGGAAGAAAATTGCTACAGGTATTCCTATTTTAATGGGTATTACTACAGCATCTTCAAGCGCAGAAAGCGTAATTTCAGCGGCATCGTTCCAAGAAACAACAAGGATTTTGACGGAAGCTGCTATTTCTGGGAAAATAGATAATCTCTATGGTCTTAAGGAAAATCTAACTATTGGGAAATTGATCCCAGCAGGTACCGGTGTTTCTTCGTTTAGAAGAAAATACTTGGGTGATGATGTTTCTGATTTAGAACGTAGAGCGCGTGAAGAAGAACGTAAAATGCGTGAAAGCTCATTTGTACGTAACTAATTGAAATAAAAAAGATACAGTGTAAGGCGCGTAGCTCAGTGGTAGAGCATTGCTTTGACGTAGCAGGGGCCAGCGGTTCAATCCCGCTCGCGCCTACCACATTTGTATCGTGGGTTTAAGGATTAATTTTTAGGTAAAGATTGAGATTTTTATGAAAAAACATGAAAAAGATACTGGTTCTTCGCAAGTCCAGGTTTTAGCATTGACAGATGATATTGTACGTTTGACAGCTCACGTTGGCACTCATGACAAGGACTTTAGTTCTCGTCGCAGTATCTTAAAAAAAGTTGCGCAAAGAAAAAGATTTTTAACTTATTTGAAGAGAACAGATTTTGATACCTACACAACATTGGTTGCTGTATTAAAAGGTAAAAAAGCGTAAGTCTCTTCATTATTAAATACGATTAGAGAGACAGTATGTCCAAAAAAGGTATATTTACATTGCCACAACGTGGCTACTCCGTTAAAATTAATACGGTAGCGCGTCAGGCTCATGGGTCTGCGTTATTGCAACAAGGTGGTACAGTTTTACTTGCAACAGTTGTTTCTGCACAAGCAGAAGGATTTCCTGGATTTTTCCCACTTTCAGTTGATTACAGAGAGCCGTTTTGTGCAGCAGGTAAGATTCCTGGTGGATATTTTAAGCGCGAAGGGAAATCTTCTGATAAAGAAGTTTTAACTTCACGTATTATTGATAGAGCGATTCGTCCTCTTTTCCCAAAAGATTATTTTAATCAGGTACAAGTTATTGTCACAGTTTTTTCTGTAGATAAAGAACATACCCCACATTCATTGGCGCCTCTTGCAGCATCGCTTGCTTTGTCAGCATCAAAAGTTCCTTTTATGGGGCCAGTTGGTGTTGCTGAAGTTGGTCGTTTAAATGGTGCTTGGGTCATTGATCCAACATATGAACAAAGTCTTGAATCAGATGTTAAGATTGTTGTTGTTGGTACCGATGAAGGTATTTGTATGGTTGAAGGTGCAACCAATGAAATATCAGAATCAGAATTTGTAGATGCGTTATTTTTAGCGCATGATTCTATAAAAGAACAAGTTGCATGGCAAAAAGAAATTTTTGCTGGAAATTCAGAAGCAAAAGAAGTTTCTAATTTCGGTATTCATTGGGATGAATGGGATAATAAAGCTTTTGAATTCTTAAATGATGAACGCGTTCTTCCTTTATTTAATAAAGAAAAATCAGATCGCGGCGAAGTCATGAAGCAATTACAAAATGACTTTTTTACTCATTTTGTAGATGAAATTACACCTCATGGTGATGACAAAAAGAAGATTTTTGAATTTATTTTTGATCAGGAACTTAAAGAACGTGTTACAGAAATCATTTGCAAACAAGGCAAACGTATTGATGGACGTCGTTATGATGAAGTTCGTTCAATTGAAACTGAAGTTGGTTTCTTACCATTCGCACATGGATCAGCTTTATTCACTCGAGGAAGCACTCAAAGTTTAGCAACATTGACACTTGGTAGTGGTCAAGATGAGCAAAGAATAGAAGATATTATGGGCGGTGAAGTAGATGGTTCATTCATGCTCCATTATAATTTCCCTCCATTTTCAGTGGGTGAAGCGCGTGGACTTAGACCGCCGTCAAGACGTGATATTGGTCATGGTCATTTAGCTGCTTCATCATTCAAATATATTCTTCCTGATAAAGAATCATTCCCTTATACTATACGAGTAGTATCGGACATCTTAGAGTCTGATGGTTCAAGTTCTATGGCAACCGTATGTAGCACAACAATGGCCTTCCTTGATGGGGGTGTTCCGATCAAAGATATGGTTGGTGGTGTTGCTATGGGTCTTATTAAAGGTAAAACATCAGATTTTACTGTTTTAACAGACATTAGCGGATTTGAAGATGCTTTTGGTCTTATGGACTTTAAAGTTGCAGGAACCGAAAAAGGTATTACTGCTATTCAAATGGATATCAAGTACAAAGGTGGATTGCTTCGTGAAGTCTTTGAAAAGGCTCTTGCACAAGCAAAAATTGGCCGTATACATATCCTTGGTGAGATGAAAAAAGTTATGTCTCAACCAAAAACTGAATTATCAGGTCTTGTTCCTCAAGTTGTTATTTTAAAAATTGATACTGATAAAATCGGTGCTGTTATTGGTAGCGGTGGTAAAGTTATTCGTGAAATTATCGAAAAAACTGGAACCTCTATTGATATAGAAGACGATGGAACAGTTAAGATTTTTGGACAACCTGGTCCAAGCATTGAGCTTGCAGTTGGTTGGGTTAAGACTCTTGCTGGAAAAATAGAAAAAGGTGCTCTTTATAATGGTATCGTAAAACGAATTGCTGAATTTGGTATTTTCGTTGAATTGGTTCCAGGTAAAGATGGTTTAGTACACGTTTCTATGTTCCCTCGTGAAAAACAAAACAATTTGCAAGCTGCATATCCAATTGGGTCGGCTGTTCAAGTTGAAGTTGTTGAATACGATGCAGAACTTGACCGTATCCGTCTTAAATTAGTTTAAAGGTGATTACTTTGTTGAAAAGTAGACCTGATGGTCGTGTGTGGAATCAAATACGTTCTATAACAGTTGATTATGGCATATTGGGTAATACACACGGATCGGTTCTTTTTCAGCTTGGTAACACTAAAGTTTTATGTTCCGTCATTATGCAAGATGGCGTACCATCTTTTTTGCGAGGCAAAGGTAAAGGTTGGTTAACAGCGGAGTATGCAATGCTTCCTGGTGCAACACACCCACGCACACATAGAGAATCCTCTAGTGGTAGAAAAGATGGTCGCTCAGTCGAAATATCACGTTTGATAGGTCGTTCGCTTCGTGCAGTAGTAGATCTTAATTTACTCGGTGAACGAACTCTCTATATTGATTGTGATGTAGTCCAAGCAGATGGTGGAACAAGAACGGCTGCAATTACTGGTGCATATTGCGCATTGCGTTATGCACTACTTCATAAAAAATTCCCTATTTCCTTACCTGAAAATTTTTTACAAGATTCTGTTGGGGCTTTGTCCGTAGGATGGTCTCAAGATACAGCTCTTTTAGATATGAATTTTCAAGAAGATGTCTCTATTGAAGCTGATTTTAATTTTGTTATGACTGGATCGGGTAGTATTATTGAAATTCAAGGGGCGACAGAGTCAAAGCCTCTTTCTTGGCAATCTGTTCAATCAATGCAAGAAATTGCAGCAGTTGGCATTACTGAAATGTTAAAAAATTTGCCCTAATTTCTTTTTATTACACGTGAGCTTTTCATGAATTTATCTACAGCGCTTGCGACTTTATTAATTAAAGATTATCAGCAGTATCCTGTTTGTATATTTACTTATGAAAATGAGTACCCAGTTTTATTTTTTACTGCATTGCTGCAGCGTCTTTCACAATCTCAAGAAATAGTTTTTAAAAATATAAGTTCTACTTTAGAAGATAGAACTCTTTTAGAAACAGAACTTCAAACAACATTTCTTGGTCAAACACATACATTGTGGATTGGCACTTTGAGTGGTATTTCTCAAGCTGCTGAAAAAACAAAAATTTTGAATATTCTTTCTGCATACAAAGGTCCGCATAGACTTTTAGGTTGTATAGCGGCAAAAGACGTAACCAAGTCTTTTACAAGCACATTTTTTATAAACATTGATCAAGAATTATCTTCTCAAGATAAAGATGTTCTTATTCGTTTTCTCTATCCCTCTTTAACGTATGCTTCTATTCAAAAAATAGCGGGTGGGATTTCATCTTTTAAGACAATCGACAGTCTTATTATTTTGGCTCATTATGCTATGGTTTTAGGTAAAAATACCGATGCTTTTGTTAAAGATTGGTTGCCTAAAATTATTGTTCCAGAATCATCATTGTTTGCTTTATCGCAATATTTTTTTAGTAAAAAAACCGTTTCTTTTTGGAATGCTTGGAATGTAATTAAACATGAGTATCCAGTAACGTTTTGGACAGTTTTTTGGTCAGAGCAATTTTGGCGAGCTTATTATGTTGTTCTTATGCAACAACATAGCAACATTATAGAAGCGCGTAAGATGGCTTATCGGCTTCCCTTCTCGTTTATTCAGAAAGATTGGCGTGATACATCGCTACAAGAATTAAGTAGCGCTCATACAATGTTGTATGAAATTGAATGGCGCATTAAGAATGGTGGATCAGAAGAGCATTTTGATTTATTATTTTCTAGATTTTTTCTTGGATTAAATGATTGATCTTCTTCATATAATTCTTTATCATAAATTCCTTTAAATCTTATTTTCAATTATTGAACAGGTGGTAGTTATGAAGAAAAAGCTATTTGGATTATGTTTTGTCTTTTTTATTAATTATATAGAGTCGAGTGATTTTTTTAGTGTACCATTTAGCGAATTTGATGCTGCATTACGAGCACACGATCTAGCGGCTTATAAAAAACAGACGGAAGTATTGGTGCAATGTTTGCATAATTCTAAAAATCCATCCTTTTGGTGGCCACAACGTCCTCATTGGCGTACCCATGCTATGCCACGACCTAAGAAAAAATAAAATATTATTTTTGAGATTCATATTTTTTAGGAAGAATAATACCTCCAGATATGATCATAGCCATTGCTTCTTGTGTGGTGAGATCTATTGGCGTAAAATCTTCCTTTTTTACTATTAAAAAGAACCCAGATGTTGGGTTTGGAGTGGTTGGTACAAAAATATTATAAAAGGTTGATCCATTTTCTGGAGAAAGTTCTTGCGGAAATTCACTGGTTAAAAAGCCAATGCTATAGGTTTCTTGTTGTGGAAATTTTACGAGTACTACTTTCTTAAAGCTTACTTTGTCAGTAGGTGAAAAAGCAGAAGTTAATTGTTTTATACCAGTATAAATAGTTCTTACAATGGGAACTTGGGCTACAATTGCTTCACCTAGTTCCATGAATGATCTGAGGACTAGTGATTTTAAAAAGAGGCCGGCTAGTAAAATAACCCCTATGCAAAGAATAATTTCTGAATGGGGAATGAGCATAAGATAAGGAATTTTGATTGCCTGAAGAGGTTCAAGCCAACTCTTAATTAATTTAAATGATCCGCTGAAAAAAGTTATGGTGATCACAATAGGCATTAAGGTAAAAAGGCCTGTTAAAAATAAATGAGTAATACTATCGATACATTTTTTTAAAGTAGAATAGATCATAACGACTCCTGGATAAGTAAAGCGGATAATTGTTGCGATAATGTTGTACTCAGAATCTGTGTTTGAAGATGATCTGGTCCCTCAATCATAATACGCAGTACAGGCTCTGTACCTGAATAACGAACAATAATTCTTCCATTATTCAGTTGTGTTTTATAGTGCTCAATTAGACTTGTAAATGGTTCGAGGGAAAGATCTTTTTTTACTGAGATAGGAATATTTACGGTGTATTGAGAAAATTTTTTGAATGAATCAATGTTCCAATTTCCTGTAAGAATAATTGCTTCAAGAAGGCGTAGCGCTGTAAAAATTCCATCTGCGGTACCAGAAAAATCCTTGAGCAAAACATGGCCAGATGGTTCAGCACCCAATAATGCGTGATGCTTTTTCATTGCATCCATAACATTTCGGTCTCCAACAGCAGTCCTGATAAGTTTTTTATGTGTTGCATCTAAGTGAGCTTCAAAGCCTTGGTTGGACATTATCGTTCCAATAATTACAGCTTCATGTTTATATGCTGGATGATCTAAGAGGATTGCTAAAATATCATCTCCATCTTTAAGCGTTCCTTGATGCGATGCAACAACAACGCGGTCTCCATCTCCATCAAAAGCAAATCCAATATGGGCCATAGTATCAATAACTGTTTTTTGGATTATTTCTGGATATAAAGAACCGACTTGTAAATTTATGTTTTTACCTGATGGACTGATATTCAAAGAGATAACTGTTGCACCTAATGTTTCAAAAATTTCTGTAGCACACGTAGTGTAGGCACCATGAGCACAATCAATTACAATTTTTATGCCTTCAAGAAAGTTTGATGAAAATTTGGTAATTATACCATGCATATATTCATATAAAGCGTTGGTATCTACTAGTTCAACGCCAAGAGTTTCATAATTTTGTGTCTCAGGAAGAGAATAAAAAAGATTCATGATAAGAGCTTCATCTTCTATGGTCAGCTTACCGTCATCTTGAGTAATAATTTTGATACCATTGTCTTGATATTGATTATGGGAAGCCGTAATCATAATGCCAATATCATAAGTCTTTTTTTCTTTAACTGCGTAGTAGAGGGCTGGTGTTGGAAGTATTGATGCATCATAGATGGTCACATCATGTTGTAAAAGACCTGTTTTTAATGCTGACTTTATAATTGAACATGAGATGCGAGTGTCATGGCCAATAAGAATAGAATGCTTTTGTTTTGTTTTTGCCCAATGTCCAAGCACAAATCCTAATCGTACAAGTTCTGATGGGGTGAGTGGAGAAGTACCAAATTTTGTTCGTATTCCGTCTGTTCCAAAAAATGATGTGTACATGTAGTTTCCTTAGTGTGCTGGTTCTATGTTTATTACAAGTTCTTGAGTATAGTTTAGCAAGAGTACATCGCTTGGTATATCAAACATTTCTTTTTTTATAAGTACTTTATTTTTTCCATTATGATACTGCTGGGCATCGATATGAATAGCTGCAGTATGAATAAGGCTAGTAACCGTTGAACGTTTTGCATAGACCGTAAGAGAGCATTGCTCAGGGGCTATAATTTTTTTGTTATTTGTATTGTAAAAAAATATGGTTGCAGGAATGGTAGCATGTATTTTTGCAGAGCTGCTTATTGCTCGCCATACTCCAAAGGCTAAAAGGAGTGAACAAATACTAAGAGAGAGATTGTTCAGAAGATGATTGCGTAGAGAAATTGCCATAAAATACCCCGCCAATTTTTTGAGGTGTGAAATCTATATTACAATGTAAAGAAAGGTGAACAAGAAGATTTTGTGCTGTTATATGGGTAGTTATTTTACCTTTATGAAGTGTGGTATAGGTCCGCGAAATAGGGTCATGTTTAAATATAAAAGCATCCGTTTTTGTTGTAAAAAAAATCCCATCTTGTACCCATTGTTCTTGCTCCTGTACTTCCTGAGTTAGCCATAGATCAATAGAATTTTTTTTCCAGGTATCATTAATGCTGAGTATTTTTCCGTCTTGATTAATAATCAGAAGAAGATCTTCTTTATATAACGGGCTCAGGCCAAGGAAGGTGACAAGTTCTTTTGATACTGGGGCATTAAGAGGTTCTATTGTTTTATGAGTAAAACTTATAAGTGCATCATTTTTTTCAATAACACAGGTCATTCCAATATTTTTATTTGAAACAGTCAGTGTTGCTTGAATAAGTTCTTCAAGCCAATTGTTTTTGTTTTCTGTAGTTGCTCGTACAGCATGGAGCGCTATAAAATTTTTTTGGAGCGTTTCTTTATGAATGAGTACCAGCACAATAAAAATGAGTGGGGCAAAAGTGATGAGTGCGGTGCTAAGTGTGGTCATATGGAAAAAGTCTGTAAGTAAAAAGAACGTTGTGTAGCCATAGAACCAAGCAAGCAAGGGCTTATTGGTATCTTTTTTGAACCAGAGTGAAATGTAAAAAAAGCCGGCAAAAATCGAAAGTATTTCAATATAATCTTGCCAGCAAAATATATGCAACGACCAAAGTGCTTGTTGTAGCATGGAATGTTCCTTTTTCCTTTGATAGGGAGTGTGATATGTTACTGTATACAAAAAAAAGTTCTGCTGTCGATTGTTGATTGTTTTCTTCAATATACAAATTAAAATAAACTAGCTATTCTAGCGATGTTTATGGTTGTTTTAGCTGTAGATTTATAGTTGCTTATGTTCAAAATAAGGAAAGTATCTTTATGAAAAAAGAAATTATTCTCACAGGTGATCGTCCAACAGGTCCCTTGCATCTAGGTCATTATGTTGGGTCATTAAAGAATCGTATTCTTTTACAAGATACATGTGAGCAATTTGTAATGATTGCTGACATTCAAGCATTAACCGATAATTTTGAAAATCCAAAAAAGGTGCATGATAATGTTATGCAGGTTATGTACGATTATCTTTCAGTAGGGCTTGATCCAAAAAAGACAACCTTTCTTTTGCAATCACAGCTTTCAGCACTTCCTGAATTGACCATGTATTATATGAATCTTGTTACGGTTGCGCGGCTCGAAAGAAACCCAACAGTTAAAACCGAAATTAAACAAAAAGGAATGGAAAAAAGCATTCCTGCTGGCTTTCTTTGTTATCCTATTAGTCAAGCGGCCGATATTACCGCATTTAAGGCGAATCTTGTTCCGGTAGGAGAAGATCAACTTCCTATGATTGAACAAACTAATGAAATTGTCAGATCTTTTAATCGTTTATATAAGACAGATATTTTAGTTGAAGCAAAAGGGTTAGTCCCTCAATGTGCTCGTCTTTCTGGTATGGATGGCCAAGCAAAAATGGGAAAATCGTTAGGGAATGCATTATATCTTTCTGATAGTGCTGATCTTGTGGCTAAAAAAGTTAAGGCTATGTATACCGACCCTGGCCATATTAGAGTGGAAGATCCAGGTAAAGTAGAAGGTAATACAGTTTTTGAATATCTTGATGCATTTGCACATGATAAAGTGGTTGTTGCAAGCTTAAAGGAGCAATATCAACGTGGTGGTCTTGGAGATATGAAAGTAAAAAATTATTTGCTTGAAGTTCTCCTAGAAATGTTAGAGCCCATTCGTGCCAGTCGAGTGTTACTGGAGCAAAATCAAGATGAAGTAAAAAAAATCTTGTTTGCAGGAACACAGCAAGCTCATGAAGTAACTCAAAAAACGCTCAATGAAGTTAAAGAAGTAATGCATTTAATTTGGAAATAAATATGAAAAAAATAATTGTATTTGTAAGTATGGTATGTGGAAGTTTTCTTATTTGTTCTGATAATTCTAAAAATCAAAATTCCCAAAGGCCACCGCTTGTAAGGCAGAATGGAAGAATTTCTTTTTCTTTAGAAGAGGAGCAAGCAATTAGAGAAGCAATTGAGCATACAAATAACTATTGTGCTGCGATGCAACACAGAACTGGTGGTCGCAGAGGATCAGATGTTTCTCATTCATCACAAGTGGTTGACGCTGGTCAAAAAAAACCTTTGGTAGAAGATGAAAATGATAAGTAAAATTTTTTTATAAAAATAGAGGAAACTATCTATTCTTACAGTGTTCATTTGATAGTATATTTGTAGGTATGAAAAATGATTTAAAGAAGGGATAGTTTTTATGAAGAAAATAATAATATTGGTTGTATGTGTCTACATACAACCTTTTTTTGCAGAAAGTAGAGAAATCTTTGCCATGGTTTTCCCTGTAAAAAAAACGAGTTTTGATCAGGTAAGCCCAGTCATAGAAAGAGCAACGCAAAGAGTACGCAATATTCGTTCAGTCTATGTAGGAATTGCACAGTTAATTGCAGTTCCAGAACCACGCAGAATTATTATTACGAGACAACCCTTATGGCAATCATAGGAAAAGATCTTTTCCTTATTTAAAAATCAAATTCTTTATTTTGAATGATGCTTTGTGATAGGCTTTCTCTTTATAGAGAAAATATAATTCAAGAGAGGGAGTGCCATGAGCAAAGTATTTATGAAGTATACGTCAAACATTAATCGCACGGTAACGCATTGTTTTCCTGTGATTGCAACATTTTTTTTAAGTCTATTGTTCACAATATCAGTTGTTAGATATGTTTCTGAAACACAACAGTTTGATGAAAAAAAAGGATTCCGCGTAGGGACGCTCTTTGCATCACGTTAAACAATGGTTAAAAATGAAGCATCAATGGTCTTTAGTCCGTCTTTAAATCGGGCAGTCACCAGAGTTTTATCTGTCTTTTGTTCAATTGTCTGAACAATTCCAAGACCAAATTTAGTATGTTTTACCGTTTGATGTTTTTTGAATGACTTGCTCTTTGTTTCTGAAGTTACTTGAGAAGCAAATCGAGCAGGTTGTTCAAAGGTTATTTCAACTTCTTTCTGTTTAGTTGGATAGGTGTTGAATACCATAACGTCAGAAACTGGAGCATTAATTTTGAGCCATTGTGAGAAATAATTTTTAACTTCGTACATTTGCCAGCTACCAGCTTGGTCAAACTTACAGTAAGTACGTGGAATTTCATCAACAAACCGTGATGAAATTTGTTCTTCCATTGACCCGTATGTTTGTCTGAAACGAGCATTGGTAATTAAAAGATTTGTGCGTGCTCGTGTAATTGCTACATAAAATAAGCGCCGTTCTTCTTCTAGTTGATCTTGAGTTGCCAAAGATCTGCTTGAAGGGAATAAGTTTTCTTCCATACCTGCGATAATAACGTAGGCAAATTCAAGCCCTTTTGCTGCGTGAATGGTCATAAGGGTAACGCCAACATGTCCTTGTTCTTTATCTGTTTTTTCTTGAAGTAAGGAAATTTCATTAAGCAGGCTTTCGAGTGAGCTTTTACCTTGTCCAGCAAAAAAGTGAGCAGCGTTAATGAATTCTTGTAAGTTTTCTATACGTTCTTGAGCTTCATTTTTTTCATAGGTGTCTTTGAGGTGAGCAATATAATTACTTGCGCTTACCATTTTTGTAACTGCTTCAGGGGCGTTGTCAGTAGGTTTAAAATCTTTAAAAATAGCAAGGAACGTTTCAAGTGCTTTTGCCTTAGCGCCAATAACAAGTTTTTCATCAAGCAACTTTTGAGCTATTTGATGCACATTAAGAAGTGGTTCATGGGACCAGTGTGTTAAAAATAGTTCCTGAAAAACGTCTCCAAGTCCACGAGTAGGACAGTTAATAACGCGGCTAAATGCCATTCGGTCAAATGGGTTAATAATTAAGCGGATAAAGGCAATAATGTCTTTAATTTCTTTTCGTTCATAAAAGCGAATGCCGCCAATAATGGTATAAGGAATGCCATATTTTAGTAGAGCTTCTTCAATTAAGCGTGATTGAAAATGTGTTCTATATAAAATTGCTGCAGAAGTTAATTTTCCAGTGCTGTTGATAAGTTCGCAGTACCGTGCAATAACATCAGCTTCTTGGTAACCAGAAAGGCATTGAAGAGCTCTTACGCAGTCAGACCCTTTATGATCTGACCATAATTTTTTTTCGTTACGATTATTATTATTTTGGATAACGGTATTTGCTACCTGCAAAATGGGTTCTTTGGAACGGTAATTTTGTTCCATTTTAATAAGCGTTGTGCCTTTAAAATCATTTTGGAAGTACATAATATTATCAACTGTTGCGCCACGCCATGAATAAATTGATTGATCTTCATCACCCACTGCGCAAACAGAATCTATGGCCAGCTGGTTGTCTTTTGTTAGGCCCATTAATTTTAAAAGTTCATGTTGTACATGGTTAGTATCTTGATACTCATCAACTAATACATGGCGAATTTGAGCATGGTGCCAATCACGAACTGCTATGTTTCTTTGTAAAAGACGTGTGCCTTCTACCAGTAAATCATCAAAGTCAAAGGCATTACTTGCCCGTTTTTCTTTTTCATAGGTTGCAACAATGTCTCTGACATGTGGATCTTGGAGCGAAGAAAGTTGTTCTCGTTCATCAAGAGTCTGATTTTTTAATTTTGAAATAAGGTAAGAAAGTTGTTGTGCTGTTTGGCGCTTATATAAGGGGCTTTTCTTAAGCAGTTGGGTGAGCAGTGCATTTTTATCATCTTCATCAAAGATGGAAAAATTTTCAAACGGTAATAATTCTTTATGGATACGTAGTAAGTACAAACAATATGAGTGAAATGTTCCAATAAAAGGTAATGAATGATCGTGTCCCAATGATGCGCGTATGCGCTCTTTCATTTCTTGCGCAGCTTTGTTGGTGAAGGTTAGTGCGATGATATTTTTTGGGTAGACGCCATTATTAACTATCATGTGTGTAATGCGGTTGGTGATAACGCGTGTTTTTCCCGAACCGGCACCCGCAATAACTAAAAGCGGCCCTTGCGTATGCAGAACCGCTTGTTGTTGCTCTGTATTTAAATCTTGTATGTGTAACGTACTGTTTTCTTTATGTGTTTCCATAGTTCCGAAGTATAACGTAACTATTTATTTTGACTATGATTTTGTGGATGACGACTCCGTTAATTTTTGATGTATAGCACCTATTTGGCCAGCTATTTTTGTTCGTTGTTGTTGTAGTTTTTTTATTGTTTCTTGTCGTTCCGCATCTTGTTTATCAAAAGATTTTGTATTGTTCTCTGCTTTGGTACTTATTATTTTGTTAAGAATACTTCTTTTAGGAGTAGGAGTTGAGGGATCTTCATAGGGTTGAGTTTCTATTCTGCCCATTTCTATTTTTATAGTTGTAAGTTCATGTTCTAGTCGTGCTAATTGTTCATAAATAGTTTCTTCTTTTTTTTGTACAAAATCTAAAAGGGGATCTTGAGATCTTTTTCTTTCAAATACGAGTAGAGCTGCCATTGAGTCAGAAGAAGATCGTTGACGTGTGTGCCCTTTATGTTTTGTAAAATATGGAGTTTGAGATGTTTCAGATTCATCAAGTTGTGGGTATAGATTTTGTCCTTGATAATGAGGTGCAGATGGTGGATATACATAGGGTGCTGCTGGATATGCAGGAGGATATTGAGCTGGTTGGTGAACAGGATATGGTGGTTGAGGAGGATAGATAAAAGCAAATTGTTCAGGTTGATGGGTTGCATTTGAACCTTGAGGTTGTTGATAGGCACTAGCAGATTTTTTGAGAGGTGATGTAACTGATTGGTTTGGTGTATTATTTTTATGTGGTGTGGTATATAGTGGCCCTTGAAGTTGTAATGATGGGCAAGATGCTGAGAGTGCTGGCATATAATGAGATGATTGTTCTGGAATTCTTTTTTGGATTCCAGTGATAGTTTCGTAAGTAGGATCTTCTGATTCTTCATAATCAGGCGTTGGGATTGATTGTGTTGAGGATGTTGTGCGTGCTGGTAGTATTGGGGTTGCTGAAAGAGGTGGTTTTTTATCTATGAAAGTTGAGCCATCTTCACATCGGACAAGATCAAATAAAATCCTTTTAGGAACATCAGCTCTTCGACTTTTTATGGCTGTAGAGAGGTCGAGGGGTTTTGGGATTTTTCTTTGTTCGGGTTCCGGTGCATTGATGTGATTGAATTGGCCAGAGTTGGTAGGTTTTGTGCTGCCGTAGCTGTTGTGTAGTGCCAAGAGGGTTGTAATTATGAAAAATACTTTCATGGTATTTCTCCTTACTCATTGGGTTTAGAAACTACATTTCAATATTTTGTTATAAGTATTATTTAATATTGAATTATTACAGCTCTATATGATTTGATTTGTAAAAGTAAAGATTTTATAAAAAAAAGAAGTATACAAATGGAAAAGTTTCTATTTTGTATACTTCTTAAAATTAAAGAGAAAATTGCTTATTGAGCTTGTCGCATAAGAGGTATTGCTGTTTCTATTAATTTATGTGTTTTGTCTTTTAAATCATAGATAGTTTGAGCAGGAATTTTGTGAGGGCATTGTTCAAGTATTTCTGTTAAGATTTCTACTTTTTGTATGCTTTCGATATGTTTATCAATTTGCGAAGCAAATGATCCGTTTGTTATTGCACGGTGTGCATTGCGTATATAAGCATAAGCTTTTGCGAGAGATCCTGGAATATTGATGATTTCTTTTTTTCTACCTACGTGTCCGTATTCATTATCACTGCCATATATGTTACTTAGGCTGATTAAAATTAAAAGACCTAAAACATTTTTACTTTGCATATGAGATCCCCTCTAGATTGAGATTGTTACTATTGCAGGAGCAGTATAATCATTTTTTATAAAGAGTAAAAAAAAGAGGCCGCTTTTATGAGCGACCTCTAAAGTTCTGAATGAGTAGAATATTATTTTTTGAATGGAACTAAACTACCTAAGGTGCTGGTCCATGATCGTTGGTCTTCTTTGTAGGTAGCAGCTATTGCGATATGAGGATTTGTAATTAACTCTTCTCTATCGGTTACATATCGTTCAATTGCTTTATTCATTGCTAAGTTATAAGCAATTTTTCTACGTGCCAATTCTAAACGATGTTTTCTTTCATGATGTGCACTTATAGATTCTTGGGGCATTCTTTGTTGCAATTCAGCAAGTCGATCACATGAATAGCCTTTTTCTTTATCTGAAATAACAATTCGTTTTTTAAAAAGAGAGTCTTTATAGAATTCGGTTGCTTTGCGAATTTTACCAAGTGCTTCTTTAAGAGGAATTGATTGTAATGCTTCGGCAATGTGAGGAATCTTTGATTTTTTAGTAATTCCATTGAGCATGTCGATTGATTGAATAAGATATTCTTTTTGTTCAGCATGTAGGTGTAAATCACTTAAGTCTATAATATTAGCATCATTTCCAAATCTGCTTGTAGAAGTAGAACCATCAATTTTTTGAAATGATATGGTTGGAAGCGGTTCTTTAATGACTGGTAGATCAAATTCTTCGTCAAAAATATCTGCTTGTTTAATTAAAATGCTGTAATTAACGTTAGGATTTTCGGATATAAGTATTTCTGAAGATGTTCCATTTTTGTGCATTTTGAATGCTAAAGGAGCTGCATGTTCATGGTGAAGAGGTTTCATAGTAGAAATCTTGCTGACGAATAGTTTAAGTTCTTCTGTTTTTGGCTTTACAAGTTCAGGCAAGGTGGTTGTTACATCGATGTCTACTTCAAAGGGAGTTGTGTCATCGGATGTTGTATATGTTTTTCCGCTATAAGGAGTCGCATAGCGGTGAGGGTTAGGATACATTCTGTTAACGCGTTCTTCTCTGCTTGAACTATCAATATATTGATACGGCGCTTGATCAGTTACTTGAAAGGTAGATGATGAAAAATCGTAATTTTGAGTTATTTCTGTTCTTGCTGCATCGCTACTATCGGTATCCTTTGCCCATAAAGGTAAACCTTGAGGATATTCGTTTGATAATTCTTTGGAAACAGAATTTTGAGGGGAAAATTGATGTAATGAAAAAACTGGGATGTTCTGTTCTGTTGAAAATTGTGACATTGCTTGAGGTTCATCTGTGTTTTGTAAGTCAATTGTATCATGCAAACTAGTAGTTTGAATATTGAGCAATTGAGGTTCTTGTGCATCCGGTATTGTTATTACAGTATCTTGCTGGATTGTTGATGCTGATGGAGAAGTGTAAGGAGTTTTTTCTTTGATGATAGATGAATCGATGCTTGGAGCAGAGGTATCTTGAAAATCATCATCGAATTTTTTACTGGAAACTTGGTAAGAAGGTTTACTTATGATTGGAAAAACGTGTCCTTCAACATCTGGTTCTGTGACACTAAATTTTTCTGATTTTTCACTGGGTTTTACTACAAAAGAATCACTAAAGGCGGACAAATCTACATACTTTTGAGTTTTTGATCGCTCGCTTTTTAATTTTGCAGCAAGAGCTGATTGTTGTTCTGCTTTAGAGGGGCGGCGCTTTGTAAGGTTAAATGGTGTTATTGAATCGGCACCGTGAGACCAGCAAGGGACGAGAAGACTGAGGCAAAAGGCAATACGTGTATATTTCATAGTATCTCCTTATAATATACAAATTGTACGATTGCCTGTCTTTTCTATCCCCGGTGAATAATAAAGTCAAGAAACTACGATTATTCTTTGTGGTAATCGCGTAATGCATCGATAAGAGGTTGGATACCCTCTTTTGTTTTAGCTTCTATAACCACGTTTGGCTGATATTTTTCACGCATTTCTTTTGGCGCATGCAATTCTTCAGGCATATCAACCTTGTTAAAGACATAAAGCATTGGCTTATCAACTTCGAGCTCTTTTAAAATATCATGTACAACGTGAATATGATTTTCCCAATCAGGGTCTGCCATATCAACAACATGCAGTAATAAATCGGCATGCTTAAGCTCGCTTAAAGTGGATTTGAATGCATCGATGAGTAGATGGGGAAGTTGTTGTATAAATCCAACAGTGTCAGAAATAACACCTTTCTTTTTTCCATCAATAAAAAGTTCGCGAGTTGTAGTATCAAGTGTTGCGAACAATCTGTCTTCTGCTAGTACATCCGCTTTAGTAAGTTGATTAATGATGGTTGATTTGCCGGAGTTGGTGTATCCAATAAGACAAATTTGAAACACATTATTAACAATGCGCTGTTTAGAGCGAACATCGCGATTTTTTTGAATATCTTTAAGTTGACGTTGAAGTCGGTTGACTTGTTCTTCTAAATGGCGAAGCTCACGTTCTTTTGCAGTTTCCCCTGGGCCTTTATTACCAATGCGGCCAGATTGTTGACTCATATGAACACCTTTACCAGCAACGCGGGATTTTTGGTGTTTAAAGAGTGCAATAGCAACTTGCATTTTACCTTCAGCAGAATGAGCAGATTTTTCGAAAATTTCTAAAATAAGCTGAGTTCTGTCAAAAATTTTGCATAAAAGAAGTTCGCTGAGGTTTCGTTCTTGGAGTGGTGTTAACTGGTCAGAAATAATGATTTCCTGAAATTTTTCTGATTCACACAGAGCTTGAATTTCTTCCAATTTACCTTTAGTGAAAAAATGACCTTTATCAATTGAGCGTAATTTAACGTAAATGATCTTTTCATAAGGGATTTCATTTGATGCAACAAGGTGTAAAAACTCATCAAAATAGGTTTGAATGTTTGCCGCCTTAGTATAAGGAGCGTCAATAGCAATCAGTAATGTTTTTGGATGTTCTTGTGTGTCGTAAAATAATGGCTTTGTCATTGTATTCCTCTTTCGATAGTGATGTGGTAACAAAAAATAAGCTGGAAGTCAGAAGATGATACGTTGATTATATCGATACTTGCGATATTTGCAATGTGTGCTAGACTAATGTTTCTTGTATTTGAGCTTAAAAACGTTTTAGAAGGATTAATGCATGGCAGTACGTATACGACTCGCTCGCATGGGAAAGAAAAAAGCTCCTATGTACCGAATAGTCGCAATAGACAAACGCAGTAAACGAGATGGTGCTTTCTTAGAAAATCTCGGAACATATAACCCACTTTCAGGTGAGTTAGTTCAATTTCATGCTGAAAAACTTCAGTCATGGATAGAAAAAGGTGCACAGATGAGTGACACTGTTATTAAATTACAGCGTCAACACAAACGTTCATCTAACGTAGAAACAAAAGTAGCAGCTCCAGTTGTAAAAAAATCTAAAAAAGCTGAAGTTCAACCAGAGGCAGCCGTAGCTCAAGAATAATGAGCTTATGAAAGTTTCGATCATAACGGTGTTTCCGAATCTCTACACAGAGTTTCTTCAAACAAGTTTAATTAAAAGAGCGCATGAACAATCAGGGGTAACTTTTGATGTTCAGGCGTTCTCTTCTTTTTGTCAGCCAAAAGAGCATATCGATGGGCCTATCGCAGGTCACGGTGCTGGTATGGTTATCAGGCCAGAAGTTGTTGAGCGAGCAGTTATTGCTCAAGAAAAAGTTCATGGCCCAGCATATAAAATCTTTCTCACCCCCCAGGGTAAAAAATTTGATCAAAGAATGGCTTTGCAAGTAGCGCAAGTGCTTCAAGAAAAAAAGCATATAGCGTTTTTTGCAGGTCGTTATGAAGGAATAGATCAGCGTGCACATGATGCATATGCTGATCTTGAGCTTTCTATTGGTGATTTTGTGCTTATGGGAGGGGATCTTCCTGTCATGATAATTATTGAGGCGCTTGCTCGGTATATACCAGGCGTAGTTGGTCGTGGTGAATCGGTAGAAAAAGATTCTTTTTCTGGCCCCTTTGTTGATTTTCCAACCTATACAGCTCCTCGCAGTTGGCAGGATAGAGAAATCCCAGAGATTCTTTTAAGTGGTAATCATGCAGCTATGGAAACATGGCGTCATGAATATGCGGTTAAAAAGTCGGTTATGAACCATTTTGGTTGGGTCCGTTCCCACTGCAAAACAAAAGAAGAAACTAAACAAGTTGCTCAGGCTATCCCCGCTCATTATTGTGCCCTTATGCATAGTGATGTGATCGTTCAGCAGACGCTGGTCGGAACTTCTTCAGTTACTTCTATTGATGTGCATGATATTGCGCGCTCTTCGCGGACTTATGGAATTAAAAATTATTTTGTGGTGACTCCGCTTATTGATCAACAAAAAATTGTAAGCAAAATCTTGCAATTTTGGGATGAATCGGGTGTTGCCTATAACCGTAATCGTGCAGATGCCGTTAGCAAAGTTGAACTTAAAGATTCGTTGGCAAATGTGGTTGCTGTAATAGAAGCACAAGAAGGTAAAAAACCGGTAATTGTTGGAACATCTGCTAAAAAAGTAGAAGGGTGTATACCTATTTCTTACAATGATCAGGCGCTTGTATGGGCGCAGGGTAGACCAGTTTTATTTATTTTTGGAACGGCACAGGGTTTAAGTTCTGAGCTTATTAAGCAATGTGACTATCTTTTGGGGCCGCTTGAAGGCTTTTCAGATTTTAATCATCTTTCGGTAAGATCGGCTGCAGCCATTATATTTGATCGTTGGCTTGGAAAAATAGAGCTTTAGATGCGACTAGGCAGAGGAATGCTTTTGTTGTATACTAAAGCTTCTTTTAGAAGAAAAAATGCCTTATTGAAAAACAAGCAGTAAGGTCCAAACAGTAAAGGAATGACCCCATGAAAGCTATTAAGCTTACAAAAGAAACAATTCGCGACCTCGGAGTTGTTACAAGAAATTTCCCAGCATTTGAAATTGGTGATGCAATTGAAGTATCTCAATGGATTGTTGAAGGAACAAAAAAGAGAACACAAATTTTTGAAGGTGACGTTATTGCTATACACAATAATGGCGCTTCAAGCACTTTCACCGTTCGTAGAATTGGTGCTGATGCTGTAGCTGTTGAAAGAATTTATCCATACTACTCACCTGTAATCGATAAGATCGAAATCTTACGTAAAGGTGATGTACGTAGAGCAAAACTTTACTATATGCGTGATCGTATTGGTAAGTCTGCTCGTGTTAAAGAAAAGATTTTAACTAAAGAAGCAAAAGCTCGTCAAAAAGAAACTGCTGCAAAACATGCTCAAGCTGTAGCTGAAGCACATGCAGCTGAAGTTTCTGCTCAAGAAAATAATTCTGCAGAGTAATCGAGAATTGCATACATGAATTTCCTTTTCTTGTTTGGTCTTGTCTTCTTATCCGGGTGTATTCATCGCAGTGATATAAAAGATACAGATTCAAAGGCCTCTAAGGTGGAAATAAATAAAGATGAGGGGGGAGCGTTAGTAACCCCCTCAAAAAATTTAAAAGCCTTACGCCTTAAAGATATTTCTACCCAGCACCATGAAGAGCAGAAAAAAACTGCATCATCATCATCTGTGCACATTTCAAAAGAAAGTATTCAAGCACGTCTTACTGACATACCAGTTATGATTGGTGCACGATTACTTCATGCTCATATCGATATAAAAAATAATAAACATCTTTTCTATTCAACTACACGCAAAAGTTCCGATCTTTTAATCTATTATCAAGAGGCCTTAGAACGATCCGGATGGTTGTGTAAGATTCAATATAATGATGACTTGTATGTTGTTATTACAGCAAAAAAACCGCACAAAAATGCGGTTATTTCTTTTGAATATCATCAAGGCACATGGTTAGCATCGCCTTCTACTTCTATTCATATAATTGTTGCAGCTGTATAATTTTTTATCCAAGTAATCGAGCAACTATTCGCGCAATTGGTAATAATCTTTCACGCAATTTAACTTCACTACCTTCACCAATATTAGTAACAAGTGTTTCATAATTTAACATAGAAGTAACTGCTGCTAAAAATTGTTGCCAATGTGTATTTGCTATATCAACTGTTTGAATATGTTCTGAGTATGCATTAAAAAAACCACCAATTAAATCTGCAGGAGAATGCGCATTAAGACGGGCTTTGTCTCGTAATTTTAAGTATGCTACATAATCAGGATTTTCTACTGATGTAATAAGATCGCGCATTGCTTGACCAGTTTTTTTTAAGAATGCATTGGTATCCAATGTTGCCTGTGTTGATGGTGCTGATGGAGATGGAGAAAAGCTCAAAAGTGAAGTAATAACATTGGTTACATTTTGAGTTGCTAAATAGTCTTGTGCAATTGCAACATTAGGAATAGCAGGGTTATTTGCTGCATACATTTCAGCATATGCACATGCCATCATTACATATATAATTTTTTTTAGAGATTTCATCCAATTCCCCCTTTTTTATTTTTAAACAACACATTAATTTTGTGCGGTATTCTTCTTATTGCTTTTTGACGCATCTTTTTGATTGTTCTTTCGGTTCTTTTTAGACATGTCTTTTTTCTTATTTTTTTGCTTGTTATCTTGTCTTACTTCTTTACGCAATTCTTTGATCTCTTCATTTTTTTGAGCATTACGTTGATCGCGTATTGCAGCGTTATAACCAGCATCAAAGTGATTGTTGTAATTATAGTATGGTCCAGAGGCAAGTCCGAGACCGAATCCAAGGCCTAAGCCTGGTCCGTAACCCCAACCACCACCGTAACCCCATCCTCCATGGCGCCATCCATGACCGTAACCACCATGATGCCATCCATGTCCGCCGTGACCTCCGTGGCCTCCATGACCTCCGTGGCCTCCGCCATGCCCACCGCCACGCGCTTGCATTTCACCAGCAAAAGCTGGCAAAAGTGCAAGAAGGGTGAATAGTTTTTTTAATTTCATGATACTCTCCATTATTGTTCTATAATTATATTACTTATTCGTCTGAAGAATCATTATCTCGTTCTCTACGTTCATCTTGTCTCATTTCATGTTCGTGTTGATCTTCATAACCGGCCCTGTAAGCATCGTTATAACTATCATCATAATCATCATAATAATAAGGTCGCGATGCTGTTGCTCCAAGAGCAAGCCCAGTTCCTAGGCCTAATCCTAATCCGGCTCCACCCCATCCCCATCCACGACCGCCACGGCAACCTCCGCCATGTGATTCTATTGCAACAGGGATAACTAACATAACCGCAAGTAAACTTAATATTTTTTTTGACTTCATAGTATTCTCCATTTTTTAGTAGTTAAAAATTACTTATTTATTTGATCGACCATTTCTTTTTTGCGCTCGCTTTTGCTGTAATCTTTTATATTCAGCGTCTCGTTTTGCAGCACGTCTTCCTTGTCTATAGGCATGCCCTCGGCTATCTCTCCCTGCTGCAGAAAGTCCAAGCCCTACAGTTGTTCCTACCGCGCTACCCACCATAAATCCGCCAAAGCCACCAAGGCCTGCTTCTACTGCAATAGGCATAATTGCAAGTAATGCGAATAAACTAACTATTTTTTTTGATTTCATTGTAATCTCTCTTTTTATTTAGTATTAATTCTCTTTTTTATTTCTTATAAAGTAACTGCCGCTGGAACTACTGTAACTGTTTGATCAGGCTGTGTTGTTACCATCGGAGCGAGTGTTTGGTTCAGTTGTGTTTGATCTACGGGTGTTTGATCAATGGGTAATTGAACTTGCGTTGTACTATTTTGATTTGTTTGATCTGGGAGCACTGCTGTTGAAGCTGTTTGATCTACTACTGTTTGGTCAACAGGAGCTTGTTCTACTGGAGCTTGATCAGGCTGAACCATTTGATCTTGTACTACAGGCGTTTCACTGGGTAGTTGGTCTGGCGTTGCTGGATTATTATCTATCAAAGTAGTTTCTACGGTGTGCTCTTCTGTAGGCGCTACCATATCACCAACTGGCTGCTTTTCATGATGTTCTTCTGTTGGTAGTTGTGCTTCTAATATTGGTGTAGATGGTAAAGCTACTGCTAAAGGACTATCTGTAGTTTTTGATACTATTTTCATATCATCCATAGCAAGTGGTGATGAAGAACGATTTGGTTGAGCATTTTTTTGTTGGATTAAATTGATCAGTGGAGTGAGACCATCGTAAAGTTGATTGATTTTTTCCTTCATCTCATTGAGATGCTCTCCTATTGTATCAAGCTGCATGTTAATTTTTTGATGTTCTTGATCGATGTCCATATCAGCATAAATATTGGCAGACACAAGTAATAAAGTAATCGTAATTAATTTTTTCATGACGTAACCTCCTTATAAACATTTCCATTTTCAGCTCTGAGGCACGCTGGCAAGCTTCTGAGGGCTTGGTAGTGTGCTGCCAGAGATGATTGTTCTTTCCATTCATTACTCAATGTACGGTAAAAAGGGTCTTTAAAACAATAGTTTGATGAAAAAGATGATTTTCAAGCTTATTTTTTAGAGTAAAGATTGTGATATTTTTGTGACAGAGCCTGCTCCTTGTAAAAGTAAAAGGCCATCATCTTTTAAGTTGTTTTTAAGGTGGTTAAGTAGAGAATGTTGATCTTCTTCATAGGGGACATAATCAACGGTAAAGGTAGGATTAAGCTTGCGGATTTCTTCTACAAGCTTACTACTAGAAATTCCTTCAAGAGGTTTTTCACTAGCACAGTAAAGATCGGTGATAATTAGATGGTGTATGCCGGTACCAATAAAAACTTTAATAAAATCATTCCAAAGCCCTTGGGTCCGGCTGTAACGATGGGGTTGGAAAATAACAGTGACTGGTTTCCCATCAGCGCGGCGCAGTGCATTTTTGAGTGTGCAGCTTATTTCCGTAGGATGGTGGCCATAATCATCAAAAATTTCAATATTTTTATAGGTCCCTCGATAAGTAAAACGACGATCAACGCCAGCAAATGTTGTAAGTGTTTGGATTGCTATTTCTAGTGGAATACCAGCTTTTTCTGCAACGGCAAGAGCGGCGACACTATTAAGTGAATTGTGTTCACCAGGAAGTGCAAGAGTAACGGAATGTTTCTGCCCAGTTTTTTTGATAAAAAGTGTATAAGTTGAGTGGTCTTTATTGAGCTGAAGTTCGGTTAATTGCCAATCGGCTTCATTTGATAATCCATAGGTAGAATAATCTGCGTGGGTTAACGGTAATAATGACTTAATTTGTGTATCATCAATACAGACAAACGCATGCCCATAAAAAGGGAGATTATTTAAAAAGGTTCCAAAGGTGGTAGTTACATCATGTAGATTTTTAAAAACGTTTACATGTTCAAAGTCGATGGTTGTAAGCACTGCAAACGTTGGGCGTAAGTTAAGGAGCGAACGATCACTTTCATCAGTTTCTGCAATTAAAAATTTTCCAGTTCCTGCGTGAGCATTGGATTGAATGCTTTGTAAGTGTCCGCCAACAATAACAGTTGGGTCTTGGTGAGCTTCCATAAAAATATGTGCAAGAAGTGAAGTGGTCGTTGTTTTGCCATGGGATCCCGCAACACCAATGCCATAGGATGTTCTCATGAGCTCGGCAAGTACAATTGATCGATGAATAATGGAGATGCCTGCTTTTTGAGCGTGAATAAATTCAGGGTTTTCTGGAGAAATATCAGTTGAATAAACAAGAACATTGATAGAATTTTGTTTGCATAACTCGCTATTGTGCTCATTACTGATAGGGCAGTCTAATTTTTTTAAGTCATGTATGCTTTTTTGATCTTGATTTTTATCGCATCCAGAAACGGTATAGCCTTTGTGTATGAGAATTTTTGCAATACCACTCATGCCAATTCCGCCGATGCCCATAAAATGAAAATGTGTGTTTTTATTATACATGAGATTTCTCCATTTGGGCCGCATTATATTTAGATTTTTATTAGATAGGTAAATGTAACGTAAAAAAAAAACTGTGTAAAAAAATAGGTAAAAAAAGAGGGCTCTGTTGTTACACAGAACCCTCTTGTACTTATACAAGTATCATTATCTGAAATAAAGAATAAGGCCATATCCACCAAGGATACCAGCAACAAATTCAAGCGCTCTGCGAGCACTATTCATATTGATAACTTTTAGAACATTGAATCCAAAAGAAGCAGCACCAACGCAGAGTGCTATGACGCCACAGCCAAGAGCTGTAACAAGGTTAAGCATATTGCCTTCTGTATGGAATTGCATAAACACAGGGTCTGTTGCATCCATAAGGTAGAAAACAATAGTTAACAATCCGCAAGCACCAGCTGCAATAGAAAGTGCTTTTCTTAGTCCGTTTAATTGAACTAATTTAAGAACATTTACGCCTGCAGATGCAAGACCGATACAAAAAGCTACAACTGCTGATGCTGGAAGAACGAGTAAACGTAAAGTTGCGATATCCATAGAATCTCCTTTGGGATATGCGGTTGAACTACTAGATTAATGTTTTGGTTATACTGAAAGTATCTTTTGTAATGAACAAAGCTTGTCTCTCAGTAATTTTAGTTCTGTAATAGGTATGTTTTTTTCGGCACTTTTTTGAGAAGGGTCACCTTCAATTGATGTTTTATGGGATGCAATGATGAGGCGTTCTTCTTTTTTGAGGGATGTGGTGTCGAGTTGTTTTTTTGCGCCGGCTATGGTGAAGCCTTGTTCGTAGAGAAGTTTTTTGATGAATGAGAAGCGTAGAAGGTCTTTTTCGTTATAAAATCGTTGGCCGCCTTCTGATCTGTATGCATCAAATCTGAATTCTTTTTCCCAGAATCGTATTACAAATCGTTCAACGCCGAGTGTTTTTGCAAGTTCACCGATGCGAAATTGTCGTTTTTGCATCTTCATACCAACCCTTTATAATGAAACCTTCTTTAATTTCTCATTAGAGTTGAAGTAACAGTTTATATTAAAAGAAGTAAAGAGATTAAATTGAATAATCATTTTTTTTTATCCTGAAGTAATGAATTTTGGGCTAGCAGAAATTCCTCTTTATTGGTACAATCGTAAAGCTTTGATCCTAAAATCAGGGTTTCAGTATTCACACTATAGATCGTTCTAGATGAAAATTTTAATTGAAGGGCTTCTATGTATTTTTTAGGTTCTGATGTTTCTGTTCATTTTTTTATTGTAAGCGTAGCGTTTTGGGGACTCTTTGGTTCTGTTTTGAATTGGTTTGTAGGGCCAACAAAAAAGAATTTTGTTGTTTCAGTGCAAGAAGGGTTTAAGCGAGCAATTATTTTGGGTGGGATAGTATTTTTGATTGGTGCAGTTTTTAATTGGTTTAAGCCATCGCAACCAGAAGGTACGTTTACGGCAAATGTAAAAACAGTTCAAATAGCGCAAGAGCCGTTACAATTTGATGTAGATTTTGTTCAGTCAAAGTATGAGCCAGTTATTACAAATGTACAAACTCATGCAGGTTCATTTGGTTTTTCTTCCCATGGCGCAACGTTGATAAATGCAGTGTTTACACGTGAACTTTCTGGTGGAAGAACTCAAGCATTTACTATATGGAAGCAAGAATATTTTACCGAAAAAAATCAATATCCATTTATGGTTGGTTTAGATCAAAATACGCCGTTCGATTATGAGCTTATTGATCAAAAAGATACTGAAGTTGCTACTGTTTTGACCTATAAAGGCTCATCAGATCAAGGTACAATTATCAAAGAATTTACGGTATATAAGGCTACTTCAGTGATTGATCTGTCATTGACAGTGCAGCCTAAGAAAACAATGCATCCTCGTATTATGTGGGCAAGTCCTATGCTTAAAGAGTTGGGCGACTATGACTCTGTAAATGTTATTGCATGTACTAAAGCGGGTAAATTTGTTACAACAGGTGCATCAAAAGTGAATGTTGAACAAGGGTACATACAGCCAGAAATTTTTGGGTCAGACAATAAATATTTCTTTTGTGCGGTAGTAAAAGATAAAGATGCTTTTATGAGTCGCGCATATGCACAGGCAGTAAATGATTCTGTGGTTTCATACATAGAAGCAGAGCCAGTTTCTGAAGAAAAAACATGGAAAGTAAGTTTTTATTTTGGGCCAAAAGAGTTGGAGCCATTGGTTGCAGTTAATCCTCGTTTAGAAAAAATTCTTGATTATGGAATGTTCTCTTTTATTACAAAGCCGATGTTGAGTCTTTTGAAATATTGTGATCAATACACACATAATTATGGCTATGCAATTCTATTAGTAGCCCTTCTTTTAAAGCTTATACTCTTACCATTTACTTTCCGTGGTGATAAAAAAATGAGGGAATTTCAAGAGAGCCAAAAGAAATTAGAATACATAGAAAAAAAATATCAAAATCAACCTGAGCTGTTACAGCAAGCAAAAGCAGAGCATGCTATGAAAAATGGTATGACAATGCTGGGTGGATGTTTGCCTCAGTTGGTACAAATGCCATTCTTTTTGGGGCTCCAAGGGGCACTGCGCAATTCACTTGAACTTTATGAACAGCCATTTTTATGGATTAAAGACCTTTCAGTTCCAGATTCTTATTATATTTTGCCATTCTTAATGTTTGTTAGTTTCCTTGTTTCATTCTTATTTAATGCAAATAAAATCAAGGGTGTCCGTAGTCTTTTATGGCCGGTGACTATGGGTATGGTTATGGGTGGAGTTGGTACCATTATGGCATCAGGTCTTGGCTTATATCTGCTCTTTAATAACGTCCTTCATGTTTTACAAGTACGTCTTCAAAGGGTATTTGGATTATGATAGAAAAAGTACCAACGTTAGCACAGCTCTGCAAAACATTGCAGCAGGTTCCGTATCTTGCTTCAAAAAATCTCTACCGAGTTGTGACCTATTTTTTGATGGCAGAAGATGTGCGCGTTTCTACTTTTATTACCGCACTTCAAGAAGCGCGAGCAGCGATTATTTTATGTCCTACCTGTTGTGTATGGCGTGAAAAAAATAAGCCATGTGTTTTTTGTGATGATTCAAAGCGTGATGCTTCTATTATTTGCGTTGTAGAGACGTGGCAGGAGCTACTGACTATCGAAAAAACAGAAGGATTCCGTGGACTCTATCATGTTCTGGGGGG